>JBIJAI010000013.1:0-29743 GCA_044345815.1 Rhodoluna sp.
CACTAAACCACTAGATGTAGTACCGACACGGGAAAATCTTCACTTATTTAGTTGTTTTTTAGTTGTAATCCGAAGACTAAACCTTAAGTTGAGGGTTCTGTCAGCTCATTCTCAGGCGTGTCGTAGGAATTGTCCGAAAAGCCCAAAATCGAGCTTTCCGGAACCCTAATTGTTGTGGGAACCTCAGACATTTAGGTCAAGCAGCCCTGTGGCTTTGATCTTGAGAGCATGGGCAACTAGCCACCCCAAGGATGGGCCAATGGGCTAGATATAGGCTTGGGCCATGGCCATTCAAAGACGATCGCTGCTTGCTGGAGCCCTAGCGCTCGCAGGCCTAATCTTTGCAGGACCCCCAGCCTTTGGAAACGAAGTGAATCTGGGTCGAATAAGTCAACTAAGAAACGGAACAGCAAAGCTGTTCTCCGTTGCCACCTCCAGGATTTTGGTCTTTAGGCGCTCGGCAAGAAAGTTTGCAGGCTTTATCGCAACCTGTCCAAGCGATGACGCCAAGCTCACAGCAGCTAATGTTCGCGGCGGAAGAATTACCTGCCCAGGAGATAACAGCGTCTTCAATGCAGCAACCGGAACCAGAGTTTCTGGGCCTGCTACCGCTGGTCTTGAAAAAGTAAGTCTCAAGATCACAAACGGATTCCTTATTGCAACTCTCGGTGCTGTAGCAGCACCAGCTCCTTCCGCTGGACAACTTGTTGAGAGCTCGAAGGTTCCAGTTGGTGGAGGTCTCAAGGTTGAGTCGTCCTCTGGGATTTTGATGATTGTTCAACCGACTCGTGGAAACTTTGCTGCCTACTCAGCTATTTGCACGCACGCTGGGTGTGAAGTGTCTCGGGTCACAGCTAAAGCAATAATCTGCACCTGTCACAACTCTGAGTTTTCAACTTCGGATGGCGCGAGGCTGTCAGGTCCTGCTTCAAGACCACTCAAGAAATTTGAGGTTGTTGAGCGAAACGGGATGTTGTTTCTAAGCTAAGCCTCAAGTATCCGTTGGTTCTGGGCTTGCAGGATTTATAAAGCCCAGTAGCGAACTAAAGAAATCAACAATGCCTTGTGTGACACTCAGGATGGTTGTCACGAAAGCATTAGATTCATCGAGGACCTCATTCGAGCTTTCTTCACCTGTTTCTTCATCGACAGAATTCACGGTTTTTGTAAAGCCCATCCCCATCAAAATGGAAACTAAGTCAGTTCTGATCTGACCTAGTTCGTTCACTGCTTCCGAGGAAGTGCTTCCTCTGGTTCCAAAGACATACTCCAAGGTTCCATCTGACCCAAGCCCAGGTAGGGCAATCACGGCATCCACTGTGGTGTCTGAAAGATTGGACCGGTAGGTATCAACGCTTGCCGATTCAGAACCAGAGGCGATCTTCTTGGAAGTTTTGATGTCCACAATTCCGGTTCCAAGGTCCATGCTGCGACCTTGACCGTTAGCATCCCTTGCAGTTTTCTCCGGAACCAGAGTTTGGGTGCTGGTAGCGCCATCACCTAATTGATTGTTGATCTGAAAAGTGCCAGAAGACTGGTCGAAGCGCACGCTGCCATCGTTAGTCTGAGTTGCGTTCCCGTCGGCATCAACGTGGGTTTGGGTTCCGTGCCAGCCGGCAACGTTTCCATCAGCAGTTGCTCTGGTTTGGAATCTAAGTTCGCAAGGTGCTGGGCAACCCATGTAGCCATCAACGGTTCTGGTGTTTTTTACTTCTTCCCAGGTCTCAGCGTTCCAGTCGCCAACAATTACTCCATAGACAATTCCAGTTGTTGGATCAATTACTGCCCAACCACCAAGTCCTTCAAAAGCCTCAGGAGGTGGAACGTATTCCTCGGCAAAAGATGGCTGCGCAATCCCGAAGGAAAGAAGCAAAGTCAGAGCGGTTGCGGTAGCAGTTTTTTGGATTGCGGAGAACTTGGATGTCTTCATGCTTTCACCATAGTGCGAGCTAACGACAACAAACAGGTCAGCTGCCAACCGGCTTAGGGGACCCCTTTGTAGGCCTAGGGAAGCAGCGTTCAGGGTAGCCTTTAGGCCATGAGCGATCTCAACACCGTAGGCGAGCAAGATAACTGGATCTGTTGGCTTTGTGACAAACCCGTTGACCCAGATGCTTCAGTCAATTCTGACCTCGGACCTAGCACAGACAGCTTTGCTGCAACCAGGGTAAAAAAAGGAGCAGTTGCCATTGAGCGCCTAGCTCACAGGCAGTGCAACACCCAAAAGGGCAAGATCTCACCTGTTGTTCCCTGGTCTAAAGATGTCTTCGTTGTTGATCCATCACCGATCTTTGAAACCGTTGAGCGTCTTCGCAAAAAAGGAGGCAGGGAAATCATCGCTCGTGCCCCGGGTGAGCAAGAAGCTAACCAGGCTTCGGAGTGGCTGTTAGATCGACTGCAGAGATTAGCTCCCGAGCTAGATCTTTCCACCGAGATCAAATCTGGTGGCGGTCAGTACATGCTGACTTTGAAAATCAACTAGTTTCCGAGAAACAACTAAACCCCGCCCCAGCCAATGGCCGGAAGCGGGGTTTAGTTTTTTACAGCTTGTTTAGCGCTTGTATCCTGTTGGGCAGGCGTAAGCGTTCTTTACCCTGATCACTTTTTTCCCAGGCTTGTCGTTGCTGGCAAGCTTGGTACAAGTCAGAGTTCGCTTTGGAGCAAATCCTCGGTAGCTCTTGTTCTTCTTGATCACGAAGGTATTCTTCGAGAACGTGAAGTTAGAGAACTCGATGCGGATAGCACCCTTACGGAAAGAGATGTTTTTGATCGAGGTCTGCTTGTCAGTTCCGTCGTTGGTGACAGAAACAGTTAGAGCAAGCTTTGCCTGAGCTGGGTTAGTGAGACCCCATAGCAGCAGAGCATCTTCGGCAGGGATAACCGCACGGTAGAAACCACGGTTTAGTGTCACACCGTCAGCTGCGTAGTGAGGTGCAGCTGCTACCCAGCTGATTGAGCCAGTGTTGGCATCCCAGGTTGGCGTGCTGAATTCACAGGCTGCGTTAGATGTGACAGACATCTTTCCTGACAGACCGTCAACACCGAATCCTTGGTCGTCGTTTTCAACGATTGTAAAGGCCATGATCTGGTAGCTGTTTGCAACAGCAATTCCCTGATCTGAATTACAGTCTCTAGTGCTTCTAGATTCAGCTGTGAACACCGGGGTTCCGGTAAATGTCAGCTTGCCAGCAAGGGTTGAGTTAACGTCAACTACTCGACCGATACCTAGTGAAATCCCTGGCATGATCTCGCCGATACGCACGGTTGCAATAACTGTGTCGTTCGGGTTCAAAGATGCTTGGTAGCTAGGGTTGGCAACTGGCTCAGCAAATTCTTCGCCAGCAACTATCTCCTCAGGAAGTTCGCCGCTTTCATCTTCGATTGGAAGTGGCACAGGATCAATTGGACTTTCTGGAGCGGCGATACCAGATAGCTGGTTAGCCTGTTTGGTTGCTCCGCCATCAACCTTGACTGGAACAACTTCAAAAGATAGGTGGTTGGAGAACTGGTTCGCGGTCGAAACTCTAATGAAGATGCCGTCGTAGCCATAGTCCGCGTGACCATATGTTGACCATGTTGGGTTAGACCACATTCCAGGCAGTGCGTTGGCACTTGCTGTGGTCTCGATAGCACCTTCTGGGTAAGTGGAGCCTGAAGCTGCTCCAGATGCTGACCAGAGCAAAGTCTCGGTTGCAGAACCTATCGACTGAATAGAAACACTTTCTACGCAGTAGTTGATTTTCACCTGGTCACAGGCTGGCCAGTTACCGGTTGGCAGCACAAGTGGTGCAGCTGTTGCCGGAACCGGAGCTAGAGCAGTGAATAGAAAGGCTGCCGCAATGGCTGCCACTTTGAACTTCTTCAATTTCCCCCCTAAAGAGTGTTTTGCGTGTTGTTATTACAGTAGTGTCTTTGCAGGGTATTTGGGGCATGAGATTTGCCAGTCACAGGGCCAAAATTAGGGGATTCAATGAAGAAGTTGCTAAGACTAACGACAATTCTGTGTGTTTCAGTCTTGGCTGTGACTGGCACCAGCCTTGTCGCACAGGGCCAGACGGCCTGGAAACCCACCACACCTCCTGGTGCTGCAATGCCGGAAAATGGTGTTGCCACCCAGGGCCGATACATCATGCACATTGCGGAGCAAGCCAACTTAAATTCTTCAACAGCCAGCTATATGCTGGACACTGCTCAGAACCAGCTAAGAACCAAGGACAATTTCTTTGTTTGTCTAGATCCCGGACCAAGGCTAGATTGTGGCACTGGCAAGCCAGGCAGTTATATGGTGCGGGCCTTGCTTCCGGCTTGCGGAGCGGTTGTAGAAAGCTGCATAGAAAAGGTATGGATTTACAAATCTGGCGAGGGAGCCGTTGAGGCTACTCCAGTAAGAACAACGCAAGGGCTGAAAACAAAGGGCTACCCCGCACTTGGCATTCCACGGGGGGATGGCGTGACTATCTGGTCTTCTGGATTAAACCACAGTGGCGGAAGTGGAAATTATGTGGTGTCGGCTACCTTATCTGCCCAAACTACTTCCTCAGGTCAAGTTAACATCAGCGAATTCAACGTTAAGGTTCTTCCGGTGCAAGAGGTTTCGGTTTCTGGAGCGATTATCCCCGAATTCACAATCTGCCGAGGGCCGCAGGATAATCGCGGTGACAATGTCGGTGACTGTTTGAATAACGGCATCTTCGATGGAAACACAACCTGTGCCTATACCCAAACCGGAGTCTGCGGCGAGGTGCAAGAGTTTGCAGAAGGAACCCGTGTTGCCGTTCAGCTAAGACTTCACAACGAAGTATCGGGTTGGTTCCACGGCAGAGTGAAAAGTCCAAACCTTCAAGTTTCTAGAATCGACTCAAGATACAACAGGGTAAGAATAGATGCGCTTCCTGGAGCTGTGTCAAGATTTCTAACTGAGTCCAGAGGGGACCTGGGCGATTTAGACCCAACCAAGATTCTCCAGCATGGCTTCGGAGGACAGTTCCTCTTGGTCGATAGCACGCAGCAGTCAGCATTCACCATGCTAGAGACTTACCGCAATCGAGCCAACGACACTGCGGCGGGGGTTTCCAACCTCTGGTCAATTTCTTCAATGCCCGCGCAAAGCGTCAGTTACACCGGCTCCCAGTGTTTGACGGATACCTCGAGAGTTTTGGGCGTTGTGACCACAAACGCCACGGCTTACTCTGGCGCGGCACCAGTTTTCAAAAATGGTTTCCTGAACTACGAGGTAGCTGGCATGCACTACCTTCCAGGCGGAACTGAGCTTTCTCAAGGCAGTTACGATTTGGTTATGCGCTCCGATGTAGCCAGATGCCTATATGGTTTTGATCGAGCTCCCCTGTCCGCAAAAGTTAGTGTGGTAAACGATCAAGGCACTAAGACTTTTGCCACGACCGTAGTTAATGAGAAAAACGGCTGGTTAAGAATGGCTGCCTACGGCTTCACCTTCTCAGAAAAGACCATAAAGGTAAAGATCACCAAGGCAAAAAAGAAGAAGAGGTAGCCAAAATTCGTTTGACTCACTTTGCTAAACACATAGTCGGATTCGCACTCACGACTGTGCTCGTGGTGTCTTTAAGCTCACCTGCAGCGGCCCAGGATGCCTACAATCCAGACATCATTCCACCAGCACAAGGAACTGCCACTTTCCAGGTTGGAGAGGAGGGTGCGAATCACTACTCAACACTCTTTGCTCAGAACAGATCTGGGGGGGCCATTTGTGACTCGATGTCGGATGCAGAATGCTCCTCCAGCAACACCGATGTCGTAATGGCCAGTTCAATACTGAAAGTTTGTTCTTCAAGCTCGGAAAACAACTGCGTTCTGCGACTCGAGATGGCTGGAGCAGACGGCGTTTTCCATCAGGCAAGTTTTGTTCGAAACCCAAACGGTATGAATTTCCCAGCAAACTCGTCAACAGGTTATTCGGGAGCCACAACACCGGCGCTGTTTAGTATTCCTCAGGTTCCTAGCGCTTCCGGAACAACTGACTATGCGGTGATCGTGCGGGCCGAGTCAAGATTGATTTGGAGAGAAGGAAAGTTTAAAACTTCTGGAGTTTTTGCAACGGTTCGACCGTTTAGAGCCCAGGCAGGAAACTACAAGGCTCCTTTTCAAGCCATCACTGAGAAAAACCATCGCGGTGACAAGGGATTATCAATTGGAAACCATGGCTACGAGTGCGCTTGGTCAGAGAATGGAACATGTGGAGTGCTTCAGGACTTCGCGGCCAACACCCGAGTTAAGTTGACAATCAGAATCACTTCAGACGTCGGTGGCTGGTTCAAGGGGAGAATTAAGAATCCTCTAATTAGCGTCGCCCAACAGAGTTCTTCCATTAACGAGATCACTGTAGAAGCCGCCCCTGCCGAGGTGTCAAGGATGTTCTATAGAACCTCAATCGCCGATCTGACTCCAACCGAGCGTGAATACGGAATGCTGAACGGCATGGCAGGTAGCTGGGACAGCCAGTTCATTTCCTGGGCGGGAGCACCGTATTCATCTACCTTCGGGTACCTCAATTACCTGCGACCCAAAGTTAAAGACGCCACCAGTGCAACCAACACATTCTGGAACTTTTCCTCCAGTGGTGAGCAGCAGGGTAACTCGTGCTTGTCTGACACATCCAAAGTTTTAGGCATAGTAACAACAAATGCCATGGCATACAACGGTGGAGCACCTCAGTTCAAAAACGGCTTCTTGAACTACGAAGTCGCCGGACTTCACTACCAGCCAGATGGCATAACAAAGGTTCAAGGTAGCTACGACTTGGTGATTAGATCAGAAGTTGCCAGGTGCTTGTATGGTTTCTCTCGCGCTCCATTGAGTGCAACTATCTCCGTAATTGGTGAAGGCGACAGGTCAATTGCCACCACTGTAGTGAGCGAGAAAAATGGTTGGCTAAAGCTTGCTGCCTACGGTTTCACCTTCAGCAAAAAGACCATTAGAGCGAAGATCACCAAGGCCAAGCCAACCAGGCTTGTCTGTGTGTCGGTGGCTGATGAGTCAAAGGTTAGAAACGTTAGAGCTATAAACCCGAAGTGTCCTAAAGGGTTTAAGCCCCGAGCATAGATTTCCCCGAGGATAGGTCTCGACTGATGGAATTCCCATCACAGCCTTGGAAAAACACTCATAACTCTTTGAAAGGAATCAATTGAGAAAAGTCACAGCACTAGCTCTTACTTTTGGACTCGTGCTTTCAGGAGTAACTCCTGCTAAGGCCCAAGATGCTTTCAACCCGGACATGCTCCCCGCTCCAGATGGCAGCGCAACTTTCCAGATTGGTGAGGACGGCGTCAGCATTTATTCTTCAGCGCTCGCCGGTAGCCGAGACGACGGCACTTCACAGCGAACCTGTGACTCCATTTCTGACCCCGAATGCTCTTCGTCAAAAGTTGATTACATAGGATCCGACGCAATCCTGAAGGTGTGCGTTTCTTCTTCCGATAACAACTGTGTTGTTCGCCTTGAGATGGCTGGCGAGGATGGCATATTCCACCAGGCCAGCTTTGTCCGGAACACAATAGGCATGAATTTTCCAGCAAATGCCTCTAGGGGCTTCATGGGTGCAACAACACCTTCTTTATGGAGCTTGCCGCAAGTATCGAGCGCATCAGGAACAACGGACTATGCCGTTATAGTGCGAGCTGACACCAGAATGGACTGGAATGACGGTCGATTCAAAACTTATGGATTTATTGCATCGGTGAGACCTTATCGAGTCAAAACCGGCAACTACGAATCTCCTTATCAATTCACCACCAAACAAAACTTCCAGGGGAAAGCTGGCACTGGGATTGGCGGTGGCGGACACAGCTATGAGTGTGCTTGGGCCGAGAAAGGCACCTGCGGTGTGCTGCAAGATTTTGCCGCCAACACCAGAGTGAAACTAACAGTTCGTATCACCTCAGAAGTTGGTGGTTGGTTCAATGGAAGAATCAAGGATCCCGTTATCAGTGTTGTTCAGCCCCGATCAGGAGTGAACGAGATCACTGTTGAAGCAGCCCCTGCCGTCGTTCAGAGAATGTTTTACCAAACCTCTCTTGCAAACTTGACTCCAACCGAGCGATCCTGGGCTGGTGGAGCTGGGACCATAGATACAGGATTTGTCCAATGGGCCAGAGCAGCCGAGCCCAGAGCATTTAGTTTCCTAAACTACTTTCGCAACAAGGTTCAAGATAAAACCGCAGGTGTGAACACCTTCTGGAACTTTGCCTCGAGTGGTTCCCAGTCTTCTAACTCATGCCTCGGGGACACCTCAAAGGTTCTAGGCATCGTCACCACTAACGCGATGGCCTATAACGGCGGAACACCTCAGTTTAAAAACGGCTTCTTGAATTACGAAGTAGCTGGACTGCACTACCAGCCGGATGGAACTACAAAAGTTCAGGGTACCTACGACTTGGTCATGAGATCCGAAGTTGCCAGGTGCCTTTATCGTTTTTCACGTGCACCACTGAGTGCAACTATCTCAGTCACGGGCACTGGCGATAAGACAATAGCCACAACGGTAGTTAGCGAAAAAAACGGCTGGCTAAAGATGGCGGCATATGGCTTTACGTTCTCTAAAAAGGTAATCAAGGTCAAGATCACCAAGGCAAAGAAAAAGGGGTAGCTAAAATTCTTTTGACTCATTTTGCTAAACACATAGTCGGATTCGCACTCACGACTGTGCTCGTGGTGTCTTTAAGCTCACCTGCAGCGGCCCAGGATGCCTACAATCCAGACATCATTCCACCCTCTCAAGGAACTGCCATTTTCCAAGTAGGGGAGGAGGGTTCGAGCATTCACTACTCCAAACTCTTCGCTCAGAACAGATCTGGGGCAACAATGGCCACCTGTGACTCGGTGACGGATACAGATTGCTCCTCTAGCAAGGTCGATGGCATAGTGGCCAGCTCTATCCTGAAAGTTTGTTCCTCCAGTTCAGAAAACAACTGCGTTCTTCGACTGGAGATGGCTGGAGCAGACGGTGTCTTCCATCAGGCAAGTTTTGTTCGAAACGCGAATGGTATGCAGTTCCCAGCAAACTCGTCCACCGGTTATTCGGGAGCTACTACACCGGCGCTGTTTAGCGTCCCTCAGGTTCCTAGCGCTTCCGGAACAACTGACTATGCGGTGATCGTAAGAGCCGAGTCAGGATTGGATTGGAGCGAAGGGAAGTTTGGAGTTTCTGGAGTTTTTGCATCGGTTCGACCCTTCCGAGCCCAGACAGGAAACTACCAGGCTCCTTTTCAGCACATGTCTGACAAAAACCATCGCGGTGAGAAGGGATTAGGTATTTCAGGCCACGCGTCCGAGTGCGAGTGGTCAGAGAATGGGACATGCGGAGTGCTTCAGGACTTCGCGGCCAACACCCGGGTTAGGTTGACAATCAGAATCACTTCAGACGTCGGTGGCTGGTTCAAGGGGAGAATCAAAAATCCTCTAATCAGCGTCTCCCGTCCACGCTCTGGTGTGAACGAGATAACAGTAGAAGCCGCCCCTGCGGAGGTGAGCAGGATGGTCTACAAAACTTCAATCGCCGATCTGACTCCCACCGAACGTGAATACGGAATGCTTAACGGCATGGCAGGCAGCTGGGACAGCCAGTTCATTTCCTGGGCCGGAGCATCGTATTCATCTACCTTCGGGTACCTCAATTACCTTCGTACCAAAGTAAAAGACACCACCAGCGGATCTAATACCTATTGGAACTTTTCCTCAAGTGGTCAGCAGCAGGGCAACTCGTGCTTAGCTGACACCTCAAAGGTTCTGGGAATTGTAACCACCAACTCCATGGCTTACAACGGCGGAGCACCTCAGTTCAAAAACGGCTTTCTGAACTACGAGGTCGCCGGACTTCACTACCAGCCGGACGGAACTACAAAAGTTCAAGGCAGTTACGACTTAGTTATCCGCAGCGAGGTTGCAAGGTGCCTTTATGGCTTCTCGAGAGCTCCGCTTAGTGCAACTATTTCGGTGGTAGGCGAAGGCGACAAGTCAATTGCAACAACTGTTGTTAGTGAGAAAAACGGCTGGCTAAAACTAGCTGCCTATGGTTTTACTTTTAGTAAGAAGACCATTAGAGCGAAGATCACTAAGGCCAAACCAACCAGGATTGCTTGCGTGTCTGTCGCTGATGAGTCCAAGGTTAGGAACATCAGGGCTATAAACCCGAAGTGCCCTAAGGGATTTAGACAGAAGTAATTGATCAAAACCAATCTCGAAGGCGAGAAGCAAATGGCAAAGAGGTTACTGTGAGGATCAAAACACTGTCCGCGGCCATCGCTTTGTCAATGGTGATGTCTTTCCCTTCCCTGCCAGCGGGTGCGACTGAAGCATGGGTACCGAATTACCCCACTCCCTCAGAAGGCTCCTTTGGCTTAGAGATGGGGGAGACGGACCTAGTGCCTGCTTCGGTGGTTGAAGGTTATTGGTATGACAATTCCAACGACCGCTTTTCAGGGAAGCAACCAAAGGGAAGCAAGATTTGCTACACAATTGGCGAGTTCCCTTGTGTGATTTCTCCAAAAACGCACATACACGGTTACATTCTTGCTCCGGCTTGTAAAGACAGCTCAACCAATTGCATTAGAAGTCTCTTTGCCATCGTTGATGGCGCCAGGGTAGAGGGACGTTTCCTGGGTTATCAAAATGATCTAAAGTTCACTGACCTCAGCAAACTAGGAATGGTTGGCACTGCTAGAACAATTTCTCTTTGGGATATTCCAGGTGCTACCCATACGGGTGGAACCAGCACTTACGCGGTAGGAGTGGGATACAACTTTGATATCGAAGACGGACGCTTCACACCGAGAAGCTTCAAGGCAGTTGTTTATCCCTATGTAGAAACTGCTATGCAAGGGGCAAACGAGGTCCGCTTTTTTCAAGGCACAAACGGCGAGGGCAAGCCGTGGGTTAACTTCGGGGGGCCGCCGAAAGAGTGCGCTTGGTCTAAGGCAGGGGTTTGCGGAAAGCTGTACGAATTTGACGAGTCCCTAGAAATAGGCTTGGAGCTCAAATTTGAAAACTATTTCACCAACTGGTTCAGAGCCAGACTCACCAACCCAGACGTTGAGGTAAAGCCTCTGACTGCACGATCCAAGCTCATAACAGTTAGCGGACGACCAGTTCGAGTGCCTATGTTCCAATATGTAGTTCGAACTGCAGACCTGCCCACCAAAACTAGACAGACCATGATCAAGGATGGAATGCCCATGTCTGGATCTGGGGGAATATCGAACGATAGGGATTTATCTTTCGCAATTGTTGAAGGATATAGAACACTTGTGGGAGATCAGGCAGCTGGAACAATCACGGCTTGGACCTTTTCTAATCTGAATGCTTTAAGCAATCACCCCTGCACATCTAGAAGACAAGAAGTGATTGGAATGGTAACCACCAACGCCATGGTGTTCCAGCCCTATCCACCAGCAATGTCAAAGGGGTTCTTGAACTACGAAGTAGGGGGCATGCACTACCTGCCTGGAGGGGAAGATTTGGCCACCGGAACCTACGATCTTCTGATGAGATCATCGGTTGCCAGGTGCTTTTACAACCTAGGCAACATCCCGATCTCAGCAAAGGTAAGCGTCATAAACGAAAAGGGCACCAGGGAATTTGCCACAACTACGGTTTCAGAGAAAAAGGGCTGGCTAAAGCTATCCGCCACCGGCTTCACGTTCTCCAAGAAGACCATCAAGGTTAAGATCACTAAGGCAAAAGGTAAGGAATCGAGATGAATCTGGGCAAAAAGTTTCTATCAGTGTTAGTCGCCACTACCCTCGCCTTAATTAGCTCACCGGCTTTAGCCGCGGACTGGTATCCCGAGCATGAGTACGACCCGGCGAAATTCAACGTCATGCTGAAAGAAGGCGAGCCCTTTAGGAATTTTTCGTTGCTAGAGTCCCACGCCTTCCCGAGCGAGAGGGCAAAAGATAACTGGGAGGGCGTGCTTGGGCAATATTATTGCAAGACTCTGGTCAAGTATCCGTGCATAATTAGTCCGCGCACTGACGTAACTGCCAATATGGTCGCGCCAGTGTGTATCGGCGGTGAAGTCAATTGCATCAGGGAATTCTTTGCTTTATCACCCTCTGGAAAGGTGAAAGCCGAGTTTCTTGGATACCAAAACCCTCAAACAGTGCCGGCAAACCCAAGACTAGGGATTAGAGGTCGGGGGAAGTCAACTTCACTTTGGAACATCCCTGGTGTGTTCAATTCAGCTGGGACCTCAACTTATGCAGTGACAGTGAGCTACTACCTAACCCAAAGGACCACGACATTGGGGATTGGATCCTTCAGGACAAACATCACACCATATGTCGAGCAACCTGACGACCGGGCGGAAGACATAAAGGTTTACAGCTACAACAATGACGGACTGCCTTGGGTGACATGGGATGGTCCAGTCGACGGCTGCGCCTGGGTGCAAAAATCAGTCTGTGGAAAAGCTGTCGAGTTTGGGACCGGAAGCAGGTTTGGTCTAGACCTTAGGTTTGAAAACCAGTTCACAAACTGGTTCGCGGGTCGAATGACCGACATAGACCTCTCCGTCAAAGAACTCCCTAACAACTCTAAGTCAATTCGAATTGTTGCAGCTCCGGTGGAAGTCCCCATCTTCTCTTACTCGCTGCCTAGAGAAAGCACGTTGCAAAAGCTCAAGAAGATAAATGGCCGCGAAACGGACTCCTGGATTAGAGGCCAGTGGTTTGATAGTGACTCAGAGAGTGCAATGCAGGTGCTCGACCAATTTCGCTCTGAAACTAACGACACTGCGGCTTCAACGATGAAGTTCTGGAGTTTCTCGAACATAACTTGGGGTGCTGCCACTTGGTGTTCAACCAACCCCTACCAAATCCTAGGTTTGGTAAGCACAAACTCAATGGCCTATCAACGAGACCCTCCAACGTTCAAGTCAGGATTCTTGAACTACGAGGTATCTGGCCTACACATGCTTCCAACTGGTGAACCTGCCTTGGGAAGCTACGATTTGGTTATTCGATCTTCGGTTGCTAGCTGTCTTTACGGCTTTGGGAGGGCACCAATCAACGCGACTGTATCCGTGGTCAACAACGATGGCACCAAGGCCTATTCAACCACCACGGTTTCAGAAAAAGCTGGCTGGCTAAAGCTATCCGCCAAGGGATTCACATTTAGCAAGAAGACCATCAAGGTCAAAATAACCAAAGCTAAATCCAGGTAAGGCGAGCTTGATTTGATCCCTATTGCTTGTTTGGGGAGACTGGATCCGCTTGCTGGGAACTGAACCCTCGAAAAAGACTGTTGCTTTAGGGCCCAAGACCATAACAAAAAGCCTGCCTCTAGCGTTATAAGAAGTATCTGGCAAACTAGATATAGGTGAAGCATGGCATTTAGCAAAAAAGGCAAGGAAGAAGCTGCCAAGGCAGCTGTATCTCCTGTGCCTGAAGCTCTTTCAGAGCTAGAAGCTAGCCAAGTCTTCTCAGAAGACCCTCTAGAAGCCCTGCTCGATGAGCAATCAGACGAAGAATTCGGTGACCTGGAGCTCAAAGAGCGCTCCGGCAAACCAGTAAAGCTAGCCGAATGGTCAGCTCAGGACTTCTCCTCTATATACCTTCGCTTCCGTCCTCACCTAGAGCGTCACGCAAGACGTTTCCTTAGAAACCCATCCCAGGTGGATGAGGTAGTACAGGACGCATTCCTTTATCTAATGGTTTCCCTGCCAGAACTAGACTCCGAGATCGGAGTTCTAAGGTTCCTGAAGTGGAAGACCAGACTCCTAGCCCTTGATGTCATAAGGGCATCAGGCCGCGCTTACATCAACTCCATCGATGATGTCCAAGAACCAGAATCCAACGATCCTGAGGTTTCTTCGAACCTTGAGCAGCAAGACGATGCGGCTGTAGTTCGCCTTGCCCTTTCCAAGCTGAACCCAAGGCACCGAGAGGTACTAATTGCCTCGATGTACGAGGAAAAGAGCACCGAGGAGATTGCTTCCCAGGTTGGCCTTTCCGAGAACGCCACCAGACAACTTATCTTCCGCGCTCGCGCTGCCTTCAAGAAGGCCCTTATTGGAGACATCGACACAACCGGCATGTCTGCAGCAGCCATTCTTTCTGTTGCTGCCCGCAAGGCAGCATCAGAAGGCAAAAAGGTTGGCGCTGCAGCCCTGACCCTAATTGCCCTAGTTGTTATGTCTGTCACAGTTTTCCCAGGACTCAACCGAGCACCTTCTGATCAGATGGCTGAGGCTCCTATGAACCCTGGCTCGAGCCAGGATGCTGGATCTGAGTCTGCAGGACCTACCGATGACATGCCTAATGAGTCAACAACTGGGTCTGATGCCGGTTCAGACGCCGACCAAACCTCAGATGCTTCGGCTTCTGCCGACCCAGCCCCTACCCAGGCGGCAGAAGAAGAGATTGCAGCTGCTTTGGAGTCCCCAGCGGTTGGCGCAATCATCAACTCCGATTCAAGATCTAGGGTTTTTGCCATCGACCAGACCTACACAGCTGTTGGCAATAATGGCCTAACCGCCAAGTTCAACTTCAACCCAAGCGCTGATTCAGTATTCAGCGATGTCATGGTCGAGATTGAAGTGGATGGATACACCTTCGCCTTCGAACCTGCCAATGTTCAGCTGATCTCCGGCAAAACCACCGAAAATCTGGACACTTACTTGCTGGTTGGCGATGCCACTTATCTTTATGACGAATTTGGCCAGAAGTGGTCCAAATCCGAGCTTGGTAAATCCAGGGTCGTTATTGAGGTCATTATGCAGGCCAACGGCAGCGTCGTCCAAGCCGTAAAGCTCGGCCTTTACAGCAAATAATTAGCCCTTTTGGCCCAAACTGGGCCAAATGTTGGCCCCAAGCACCTCCAGACCCTGATTTAGCAGCCTAAATAGTCAACCAAGCGAATGTTTTTAAGGCTCGGCGCCAAGTTTCCTTGATTTTCAGGCAATTTGTCGCATTTGGGGACCAAATAAATCCCTAAAAGTGTGGTCCGTAACCGTAATAGTCCGGACATCCATGCGGTAACCTTTAATGAGCGACATCTTTGGGCTGGCCTACTTGGTTGGCCAGGTTGAAGATTAGCTCCCATCAGATCTCCGATCTGATGTGTTTAACCAAGTAAAGAAAGAGACTAAATGTCTAAGAAACTAATCGCAGTTGCTTCAGCATCTGCACTAGCTCTATCAGCACTAGTTGGCGTTGCGCCAGCTACTGCTCTTCCTGTGCAGTACACAACCAGCGCCGGAGCCAGCAACATTCTTGTAACTGGAACCGTTTCACGCGGTAACGACGTGGGATCAATCGCAACCCCATACGAAGTTGCCGTACCTTCATCTGGTCTTGCAACCTCAGCAACAATGGTGAGATTTGTAGTCAGCTCTGACGTAAAGTCACGTCCTCTAACTGTAACTGCTACTTCTGGAATTAAGCTTCTGGACAAGGTAGCTGACACAACCAACAAGTACACCGCTGCTTCTGGTTCAGGTTCATGGACTTCAACCACTGACGCTTCTGGTGCTGCAGAGTTCTGGGCATTCCCAACTACCACCACCAAGGGAAGCATCACAATCAACCTTGATGGTGACGTAACCATGCTTTACATGACTGGTCTTGTAGGCCCTGCTTACGACATCGGTACTGTAACTCTTCCATCACTTGAGCCTTCCAAAGAAGGCGTTATCGTTGCAGTTGTAACTGACGCTTTCGGAAACGTGATTGACAAAGTTGACGCCGCAGCTTCACTGACCGTGACCCGCGTTGGAACTGGCGTAACAGCAGCAGCAGTAGACGTACAGTACTCAGCTACTTCAAAGCGCTGGGAAGGTAAAGTTACCGCTGGTGCAACCGCTGGTCAGCTAGCAGTTGGACTAACAATTGCTGGATTGACAGCAACTGACGCTCAGAAGGCCGCTTTCGGTGCCCCAAACAACACCTACTTCGGTGTTATCAGCGTTGCAGCAGCTAAGACTGTTGCAGAGCTAACCACCGAAATCACCACTCTAAAGGCCGCAGTTGCAACTCTAACCGCTGACTACAACAAGCTAGCGAAGCGTTGGAACAAGGGCAAGAAGAAGAGCAAGAGAGTAGCTCTAAAGTAACTCTCTAGCTAATCAGCTAATAAAAACCCCCGGGAGAAATCCCGGGGGTTTTTATCTTTGCTGAAAAACTTTAGTTAGATGTTGCCAAGCTTCGCTTGGGGATCAGGCCCAGAACTCTTGCCTTGCTGGCAGCCTCTGCTCTATTGGAAACTCCAAGGGCCCGGTAAATCTTGACAGTTTCCTGTCTGATGGTTGATTCGGAGACCATCAGCATCTTAGCTATTGCGAGATTGACTAGGTTGTGATCAATATGGGTGAGAATCAGTAGTTGCCTAGAGGTCAGAGCCTCAATGCTTTTTATCTCTGATATTGATCCTGTTGAAACGCTTCCAAAATCCAGGGTCTCCAGATAAAACGCTCCGATCTTAGAAAAGACTTCGGCTATTCCAACCGAGAAGTCCATCTTGAGACTCAAGTCATCAAGGACTAGCGCTAGAGCTAGAGCTATTGGGCCTATCTGCCGAAGGGCATACCCGCAACAGTAATGAACCGCCTTGCAGCCACCACTCTGGCGTTGCCAGGAGTTTCGGTATCAACACCAGCTGCCGAGAAGGCACGCTTGACTAGGTGCTCAACTGCTCGAACTGTTGTTCCACGTTGGGCTGCGATCTCGTGATTGCTAAGGCCCATGGCAACCATTCTCAGAACATCTAGTTGGCTGCGGGATACGTTTGTTAGTTCGTGCTGGATGGTCTTGTCATCACGGAATTGTTTTCCAACCCGATCCCTGGAGGCAGCTTCAATTGCTTGCTTGAGAACTCCGGTATCCGCCATGCGGTCTTTGCGAAGGTAGGCTGCGTTCTTAGGAATGTTTCTGTTTTCAACTCCAACAACTCTTGGTTCTGGGATGTGAGTTAGAAAAACCAGTCCGATCTGAGGAAACTGAAGCCTGAGGATGTGTGCAAGGTCAATGCCAGATGGGCCATCGCCTAGTTCGATATCCAGGATGGCTACCCTTGGGTCAAAGTCCTTTGTTGCAGTTCTTGCTTCTGCTGCATTTGATACTGATTTGATCTGGAAGCCGTCGGCTTCCAGTAAAGACGTAAGGAGCGCTCTAACCAAGGGTTCGTCTTCAACGACGAGTACCTTCACCGGGGTTTGTGCCATGGAAGAAATCAAACCAGAAAAACCTTCGGGTTTCCACCTTTGGTTCGCTAAAGCGAACACTTCAAACAGCTCTAGTTTTGGCCCGTAAGCTAGTGCTCATGTCCCGTAAAGCCCTTTTGCTCTTTCTTGCTGCTGGCCTTGCTTGGGGAATCCCATACTTCTTTATCCGGATAGCCGTCGAGGACTTCTCGACCTATTCAATTGTTTTATTTCGTGTTCTGATCGGGGCCGCTGTCTTGGTTCCCCTTGCTTTGAAGCAAGGGGCACTGCTTTTGGCCCTGAAGCACTGGCCCTGGATTCTGGGCTTTGCCCTGCTTGAGATGGCGGGTCCTTGGTGGTTGATTACCGAATCCGGTAGACATCTTTCTTCCGGCCTGATTGGCCTGTTGATTGCAACAGTGCCCTTCTTTGCTGTTTTGCTGGCAAGCTTCCTGGGAGATAAATCCGTTTGGCACCCCAAGACCATCATGGGATTGCTGATGGGCTTTGCCGGGGTTGTTGCCCTAGTGGGAATTGACTCCTTCACAGGCCTTGTTGATCCTCTTTGGGTTGGAGCAGTGATCTTGGCTTCGGTTGGATATGCCATAGCCCCTGCCATGGTTGCCCAGAAGATCGGGTTTGTTCCAACGGCTGGAGTTATCTCCCTCTCGATGGTGATCGTTGGGGTTATCTACGCTGTTCCTGCAGCTGTTTCTTTACCTGCCGAGATAGCGGCAGGTCCTGCCATTGAGTCTTGGATTGCTGTTTTGATTCTCGGTGTTGTCTGTTCAGCAGTTGCCTTTATCTTGTTCTTTGCACTGATCAAAGAAATTGGTGCTGCCAGAGCAACACTTATTACATACCTCAACACCCTGGTGGCTCTTGTCCTAGGGGTAGTGTTCCTAGATGAGCCGATCACTACCGGATTGCTGGTTGGCTTCCCGCTTATCCTTATCGGCAGTTGGTTCGCCGGGAAGCGGCATGAAGTGAAACCCAAGAAGGGTAAGGGTTCCAAGAAGGAATCCAAGAAGGTGTCTGTTGTTTCAACAGACACCACCGAGCTGGATGTTCTGCCCAAGGGCTAGCAAAGAAAAAAGCTCTTTCCAGCCTTCGCCCATATAGCTTCTTATTTCTGGCCCGTTTAGAGCCTGTTTGCGGACAAATTTGCCACAAAGCTAGCTTTTATTGAATAAACCTTGGTATCTTTGATGAAATTATGTAATTTCTTCAAAGGAGCAGCCAGAAATGCAGAAATTGGCCCAGATTCTCATAGATCAGTCTCACCGCCAGGCCTGGGCTGTTGATTATGAGCTAGCTTCAAAGATGAACCCCGCAAACCCAGCTGATGCCAGCTACGCCAAGATGGCTGAGGCCGCATCTGCTGCTGGCTTTGGGGTTTCAAGCTTTTCTTCCGGTCCGATCACTTCCGAATCCCTTGTCGGCTTTGATGTTTTTGTTTTGCCCCATGCATCTACCGATGAGTGGGAAAAGACCATCGGTGTTGGATCTCCTTTGTTGTCCGAGTCTGAGATTGCAGTTCTGAAGGAATTTGTTGCTTCCGGTGGTGGGTTGGTTGTTCTTGGTGAAACCGAGCAGCCCAAGTATGGAAACAACTTTTCTCAACTCACCGAAGTATTTGGTGTGAAAATTGCTAACCAGACAGTTCAAGACTCAATTGAGAATTTCAAAGATGTGGCAACCTGGGTCAAGGGTGATCTGCAGAAATCTTTCGAGCACGACTTAGCATTCAAAGTTAAGGAAACAGCCTTTTATCGCGCAGGAGTATTGGAAATTCTAGACGGGGCAAATGCAGAAGTAATTGCCCAAAGCTCACCTTCGGCATATCCAGCTGAAGCACCGCTTGTTGTTGCCGCTAAGCACGGCGAGGGAAGAGTTGTTGTCCTAGCTGACAGCGATGTGTTTGGCGATGACTCAATCGATGAGTTGGATAACAAAAACTTCTGGATCAACATTGTTTCTTGGGTTGCAGGCGGCAAGATGGCCGCCTTGGCAACAACCAAGAAGCAATCCAGCTGGGCAGAAACCGATTCTTCCTGGCTAAAGCTTGCTGCAGCGGTTGAGGCAATAAAGCCGTTGCAGGACAAAGATGGCTCGATTGATTCTTCGAAGCACTCAGTTGCTGACGCAACCAAGCAGCTGGCTTTGGTGATGGAAGCAATCAAGGAGCTTGCTCCTAGATTTATCCACCAGGCCGAGTACTTTGTTGCTCTTGAGAAAGACCTATTGGCCTGGCAGGAATCAGGGTTTGCCACCCCTGACTTTTTTGACTCGCTGGACAAGTTCAGGCCTGATCTAAACCGCAAGGACAACACCGAGCACCTGGCGGTATTTGCCATGTATACCCAAAATGGCAACCCGGACCGGAACCTAGAGGCTGTGATCACCAACACCTTCTGGCCTGACTGGCTTGCCGAGAAGGAGCAGGTTTACCAGAACAGCGCCTTTGTTCCGATCGAGTTTGTTGCCTTTACCTCCGGGTATGACACGAACTCAGCAGTGTTTTTCCCTGAGACGGTGGCTACCCGCGAGACAGCCCAGTTCTACTGGGGAGGTATCTTCTGCGACAGAGAAGCAGCCAGGTTCCGTATGGTCACCCGTGCTGCCAGAGAGCTTCTATATCTTCCCCTTCCTCCAGATGCTGAGAGATTGGTCAATGATCAAAAGCTTGCTCAGGAAACTTATACACTCTGGGATCTGATTCATGACCGCACGCATTCGCGAGGAGATCTGCCCTTTGATCCGTTCATGATTAAACAGCGCATGCCGTTTTGGATGTATGCGCTCGAAGAGCTCCGCTGTGATCTCTCAACATTTAGGGAAACCTTTGTTCTTGACGAGCAAGGTGAGCGTCTGGGTAAATACATCCGCTACGCAATCTTGTTTGATCGCTTGTTCCGCTTTCCAATCACTGGCCCAAGAGTTAGAAACTACGACGGTCTGGGAGGCCAGATCATCTTTAGCTACCTACACAAAAACGGTGGCTTAAACTGGACCGATAACCGCTTGACCTTTGACTGGGACAAAGTCAACAAACAAATTGTTGAACTTTGCGACAAAGTCGAGGCTTTGTATCACGACGGCATTGACAGATCGCGTCTTGCGCAGTGGATGGCTTCCTACGAGTTCGTCACTGAGCTAGTTCAGCCTCACCCAGCATCAACCTGGGCCAAAGGCCCAGATGCCTTGCCGCTGGATGGCGAGCTCAAGGAAGTTGTGAATGTAATTCACGACGATGAGTTCCCACTGAACGTGTTCTACGACACTCTGAACCGCAAGCTCAAAGATGTAATTGCTGCCACCAAGGGAATCACTGCCTAATTCAAGGCAGAATTGATTCTCATGGATGCACTCGAGCAAAAGATACTGGCGCTTTTGGCCAATGATTCCGAACGCTCGCTGCAGGATCTAGCGGGGGAGCTTGGTATTCCAAGCTCCACGCTTCATCAGAAGATCAAGAAGCTCGAAACCAAGGGAATCATTCAGGGCTATCGAGCAAAGCTCGATCTTCGATCTGTTGGCCTAAAGACCACATCTTTTGTTTCTCTGACCCCGATTGACCCGGCTGCCCCAGATAACGTTGCGGAGCTCCTTGCTCCGATTCAAGAAATCGAAGGCTGTTGGTCGGTGGCTGGTACCCACAGCTACATCGTCAAGGTCAATGTCGCAGAACCTGCTGATCTTGAGGCCCTGCTTGCAACTATTCGGGCAGCAGCTAATGTTCGAACCGAAACCACAGTAGTTTTATCCACAGCCTTTGAAAACCGTCCACCGAAACTTCCAGCTTCCAACCAAACTGACTCCATCTAACGAAAGCGAACTTCATCTTGGCTAAATCATCTTCTGCAGCCCCAAAGAGCTGGCGCGGTTTTGCAAGCGATAACTATGCAGGTGTTCATCCACAAGTGCTTGCCGCCATCAAGAATGTCAACGATGGGCACCAGATCGCCTATGGCGAAGACACAGTGACCGCTGAGTTTGATCAGCTGGTTAAGAAACTCTTTGGATCAAAGGCCGTTGGCTTTCCTGTATTCAACGGCACCGGAGCAAACGTCGTTGCGCTTCAGGCAGCACTGAATCGCTGGGAAGCGGTGATCTGTGTTGAATCAGCACACATTCACGTTGACGAAGGTGGTGCTCCCGAGAAGATGGGTGGCATCAAGCTTTGGACTGTTCCTTCAGCTACCGGCAAGCTAACTCCAGAACTTTTGGACTCGCAGGTGTTTGATATGGGAGTAGTTCACCGGGCCCAGCCAGGGGTAGTTTCAATCACTCAGACAACTGAAATGGGAACTTTATACACAGCAAAAGAGATCAAGGCATTAGCAGCTAGAGCCCACAAGCACGGACTGCTAATACACATGGATGGCGCAAGGCTTTCTAATGCAGCTGCAGCCCTTGGACTTACTTTCAAACAGTTCACTACCGATCTTGGAGTTGATCTTGTTTCTCTCGGTGGAACCAAGATCGGCGCCTTGGCAGCAGAGGCAGTTATTGTCACTGACTCCAAATCAGCTAGAGGAAAAGAACTCGCTAACGCTATGCCGTACCTGCGCAAAACCTCAATGCAGTTGCCATCCAAGATGAGATTTGTTTCGGCTCAGCTAACTGCATTATTTGGCGATGGCGCAAAACTCGCACTCGCTAATGCCAACCACGCCAATGCCATGGCTAAAAAGCTCTACGCGGGCGTGGTTGCAATTGCAAAAACAAACAAGCAAATCCAGGTTCCAAACCCAACCGAGGCTAATGCTGTCTTTCCGGTGTTGCCTGCCAAGGTCACGTCCAAGCTGCAAAAGGATTTTCGGTTCTATGTTTGGAATCAGGCCACCGGTCAAGTTCGCTGGATGTGTGCTTGGGACACAACACCTGCTGATGTTGATGGCCTGCTGGAAGCCCTAAAGAAAGCTCTGAAGTAATCCTTCGGGAACAAAACCACCCTCTATTGAGTTGGGAACCATTATGAACAAAACCCCTGAAACCTCCGTGCCCATCACCGCCCTGTTGACTGCTCGCTGGAGCCCACGCTCCTACGACAAGTCCTATGAAATCTCAGACGCTGAGATTCTTGCCATTTTGGAGGCAGGTCGTTGGGCTCCATCGGCTAACAATCTGCAGCCCTGGAGATTCTCAGTTGCAAAGCGTGGCAGTGAGTTGCACGGAAAGGTGGTTGCAGGCCTTACTGGTTTCAACCAAGCTTGGGCGCCGGATGCCGCAGCACTGATTGTGGTTTCAGTAAAAAGAAGTGACGCCGGAGAGTCCATCAAGGGAAACTTCTATGACGCCGGTCTGGCGGTAGCGCAAATGAGCATTCAGGCTCAGGCGCTGGATCTTTACACCCACCAGATGGGTGGAATCTTGCGCGACGAATTACAAAAATCCCTAGGACTAGCAGCTGATCTTGAAGTTGCAGTTGTGGTTTCTGTTGGAAAGAAAGATGTCCCAGAAAAATTCGAAGGAGAAGCACTCGCTCGCGAGATTGCGCCTAGAACCAGACTTGATCTGTCTGAAATTGTGCTGCACGGCAAGCCTTAGGCTTGTTGTATGACCTTCGCAACTGAAATAGCGTCCTGGTATGCCCAGATTGGGCCAGTGCTGTTTGTTGCAGTTGTTTGGGGTTTGGTTTTTGCCGGCACTGGGTTGCTAATCGGCGCGTTCGTACCCTTTATCACCGGTGATTCTCTGATCTTTGCAGCAGGAATTGTTGCAGCCAACTTCCCAGATGTAATCAACATCTGGGTGTTGGCAATTGGAATTGGAATCTTTGCTTGGCTTGGCGATCAGGTTGGCTATACACTCGGCCGACACTTTGGAAGACCCTACCTAGATAAGCGCCAAGGTGTTGTTCTCACCAAAGCAATTGCTAACGCCGAGAAGTTCTACGCTGCCTGGGGTTGGTGGGCGGTAGTTGTTGCTAGGTTTGTTCCCTTTGCCAGAGCTTTGATTCCAGTTATTGCCGGGATCGGCAAGATGAATTACTACAAGTTCTTTTCAGCCAACTTGGTAGGTGCGGTGCTGTGGGGGTTTGGTCTTTCAATGGCTGGCTACTACGCAGCCAGCATCCCGCTGGTAAAAAATATCAGCTACTTCCTTGCAGTGTTTTTCATCGCAGCCTCTTTGGTTGCAGGAATTAGAGCTTGGTACAAAAACAACAAGAGTGCCAAAATGGCACCGCTTTCAACCAAGCTCTAGTCAGTCTTCACAACCAAATCAGCTAGAGATTGGGATTTCTCTCGAGCGTAGAAATCAAGTTCTTGGGCTGCCCAGAAATCAAACTTGTCTAAGTGCCGCTCTCTTTTAAGCCACCGGTCGCGTCTTGTTTCCTCGCTGGCTTCTAGCCAAATGGAAATGTCGGCATGTTCTTTGCTTCGCTCGGTAAGAGATCCGCACCCTTCAACAATCAGTGGCGTTCCGCCAGAAAACTCTCGCCAAGAGGATCGCTCGTTTTTGACCCAGGACCAGTCCTGCCAGGAAGCAGTTTCGCGGCGCGAAAGTGGATTCAGGATAAATCGGACTAGATACTCAGAACCTAGAGAGAGCCCTTCCCAGCCTTCGAATATGTTGTCCATGTGAATCACGCGTGGTGCTGATTCGCCGTCGCGGAATAGTTGTTGCTGCAAGCTCTCAGCGAAGGTGGATTTGCCCGATCCTGCTCGGCCATCAATTAGAACTATTGGTGTTTGGTTGCCGCGGTCGATTAGCTCAAGAACATCGGAGCTGATCTTTTCGATCAGCGCCAGCTGATTTTTTGTTGTCTGGTCGGAGCTCTCCGACATTTATTCAGCTAGGCCGTAGAGGCGATCGCCGGCATCGCCAAGTCCTGGAACGATGTATCCGACGTCGTTGAGCTTTTCATCGAGTGCGCCAAGAACGATAGAAACGTTCTTGTTTCCTATGGCAGCCTCAACTGCCTTTAGTCCCTCTGGGGCTCCGAGTAGGCAGACGGCTGTTACATCAGTTGCCCCGCGCTCGAAGACATAGTTGATTGAGTCAATAAGAGTTCCACCGGTAGCAAGCATCGGGTCGATGATGAATACTTGTCGCCCCGTGAGATCATCCGGCAGACGCTCTGCGTAGGTGTAAGGCTCAAGGGTTTCTTCGTTGCGCTTCATTCCAAGAAAGCCAACTTCTGCCGTTGGCAGAAGTTTCATCATTCCTTCGAGCATGCCAAGGCCTGCCCTAAGAATCGGAACGATGATTGGTTGTGGGTTAGAAAGGTGCACACCTTTTGTCTTTGTTAGCGGGGTCTCAACATCAACTTCTTGGACTTTTACATCTCTTGTTGCCTCGTAGGCAAGTAATGTCACAAGCTCTTCAACCAGTAAGCGGAAGGTAGGGGAAGGGGTGTTCTTATCTCTCAGCACGGTGATTTTGTGGGTGACAAGTGGGTGGTTGGCAACATGGACTCGCATAGACCCAAATCTACACTTTCCCAATCCCAGCGAAGCAACAGGTATCGCAACAGGTTCTAAAGTAAGAAGTAGCTAACTTAGGAACGGAAAACCCCCATGAATCAAAGCCTTGATCAGGCAATGGAGCTGGCCCTTGGCCTGGCCATGACCTCTGGCGTTGACGTTCCCGTGGGAGCAGTTCTTATTGACCCATCCGGTCATGTGGTCGCCTCAGCTCATAACGAGCGGGAGCTAACTGGAGACCCAACCGCTCACGCTGAGTTATTGGCAATCCAAAGAGTTGGCAAAGCCAAGGGGGACTGGAGACTGGAGGATCTAACACTTGTTGTTACCCTCGAGCCTTGTGTGATGTGTGCCGGGGCAATTGTTGCCGCCCGAATCCCAAAAGTTATCTTTGGAGCCTTCGATGAGAAGGTCGGGGCAGCTGGATCTAGGTATGACTTGCTAAGGGATGCAAGGCTAGGAAACCCAGTCGAGGTAATCGCTGGGGTCCGCGAGGCGGAGTGCTCGAAGCTTCTGAAGGATTTTTTCGAGGCTAAGCGCTAAGCCACTAGGCTGAATCACGGTGACGTGTCCGAGCGGCCGAAGGTGCAACTCTCGAAAAGTTGTGTGCGTGAAAGCGCACCGTGGGTTCAAATCCCACCGTCACCGCCACCAACAAGGCAGATAAGAGGGTAGGCAAGTGAACTACAGCAAACACATGACCGTATTCGGGGCCATTGCCCTGATTGGTTTCATCATCTTCTGGTTTGCCCCACAGTTCGGGGCGGTTATCTTCCTGCCGGCTATTGGGGCTTACTTCGGCGCTCGCCAGGCCAAAACCGATGGCCCGGCTCAGCCAAGACGCTCGCTCTGGGCTATTTTCTTTGTTTTGGTCTCGATTGGCATTGGCATCAGGTTCCTAGTTCCGGAGGAGAACTTCGGCGGATTTGAAGCTGCCTCTTCGAATGTGGTTTTGCTTTGGGTTTACCTAGGGGTACTGTCTTTGGCGTTTCCGCTGTTTGGCTACCTGGCTTATTTGCAGCGCGTTGGGCGCAGTGCTTCTTAGCCCTTGATCGAGCCAGCGGTTAGACCGCTGACTATGTATCGCTGGAGTGATAGGAAAATCACTACGATCGGAATCGAAGCCAGAATGGAGCCGGCTGCGAACGGTCCCCAATTTTGAGAGTATTGGCCACCAATAAATTGCTGGAGCCCTACAGCGACCGTTCTAGATTCCATGTCACTGAGAAACAAGCTGGCGAGGATGAACTCATTGAAGGTGCCAATGAAGCTCAATAACGTCACAACTGCAAGTACAGGTGCTGCTAAAGGTAAGAAGATTTGCCAGTAAATCTGCATTGGGCTGGCACCGTCTATTTTGGCAGCTTCGTCAATTTCAGCCGGGATCGAGTCAACAAATCCCTTAAGCAACCAGATATTGATACCCATGGCTCCTCCTAGGTAGACGAGCATAAGGCCCGCTTGAGTTCCAATTCCAATCTCAGGTGCGAAGCGGTAAACCCGCTCCATAATGACGTAGACCGCGGCCAAAGCGAGAATTGAAGGGAACATCTGCACTAGAAGCAAAAGTTCCAGTGCACGTTTTTTCCCCTTAAATCTAAGTCGACTAAAAGCAAATGCTGAGGCAGCTCCTATAACTACGGAAGAAATTGCGACTAGTCCAGCAATCATGATTGAGTTCCACATCCATGTGAGAAATGGAATCGCCGGGTCGAAGAAAAGAGTCTCGTAGTTAACTAAGGAAATTTCCTGGGGAATGAAGGATGTCACAGCCAGGCTACCTGTTGGGTTGAAGGACGAAATAATTACAAAATAAAGCGGAAACAACGCAAACAAAACAGTTACGATTCCCACGGCATGCCGCCAAAAATTATTTCTTAGCCAATTCATAGCAGTTCATCCAATACTTTTGTTCGCCTAATTCCATAAAGCGATATCACGGCCACCAAAATGAATATCACAACTGAAATAGCGCTTGCCAGTCCGAGGTTCTGGATTTCGGTGCCAAATGCTATTCGATAGGTATAGCTAATAAGTATATCGGTGGCTCCAGCTACCTCACCCCCCAGGTCATCTCGGGGCCCTCCTCCGGTCAGAAGAAATATGAGATTGAAGTTATTGAAGTTGAAAGCAAAAGACGAAATCAATAAGGGGGTAAGAATCTTAAGCAAAAGTGGCAAGGTAATCATCTGGAAGATTTGGGAGGGCTTGGCTCCATCAATAGAAGCCGCTTCTCCAAGTTCGCTAGGTATTGCTTGTAGAGCTCCACTTGAAACTAAATAGAAGTAAGGGAAACCTAACCAAAGGTTTACCAACAGAACTGCAAATTTAGCGAAGTTTCCATCCCTAAACCAAGCAATATCAGTGTTCAGAATCGCGTTCACCGCTCCATATTCGGCATTGAACATTCCAGCCCAGATCAAAATACTCATGACACTCGGAATTGCGTATGGCAGAATCAGGATTATTCGATAAAACCTTCTACCCTTTATCTCTTTGTTAAGCGCCATTGCAATGAGCAAACCAAAAGCAAACTGAGTTAGTACCGTAACCGAAGCGAAAAATACCGTCCAAATGAAAACGCCCAACAGTGGCTCGCGAATTTGAGGGTTAGTGATTAGATTTAGATAGTTTTCAAACCAAATAGGGGATCGCCAGCCTGGAATCAAGAAATCCTCTGGGTTTAATTCATTTACAAAGTTCCCCCTTCCGTTGTCCGCGTAGACGTCGCCGGTCTGCAGGTTGGTAAAGGTATCCGAAATCTCATCGTAAACCAGGGATTGTTGATAAACCGCTGCGAAGTCAAATCCTTCAAGGATTAGATAAAATTCGTCCGAGTAATAAAATCGGAATGCGTTTAGGTCTTGATCCAAACTAGCCAACTCTGCTTCGGGGAGCTGGGTGAAGTTAGGTGCTGAGTTTGCAATCTGAAACTCATCGAGCGTCAATTGGTCTAAAGAAATTTCGGTGATGGATTTGGCAGTGGAGATGTAATATCTTTGTTCAAAGGTGTCTGAAACTAGAAGAGCCAGCTCGTTGTTGGAATCACGCCCAATCCGCACATCGAAAGCTGTGCCCAGCTCATCCTGAGACACACCCTGTTCCTCAATTAGCGAAACAGCCTCGGATTTTGTTATGTAGTTTCCAGTTTGAAAGTTGAATGCCGACATTGAAATTGTGTAGACAATTGGAGCGACCACGAAGGAAATTAGAAGTAGGACACCGGGAAGGAAGAACTTCATCGGGACGGAAATCTTTGTGAGGTAAACAACCCCAAACAGTATCATCGCTATAAAAATGAAAGCGCCGATGACAAACTCGCCAACCGCTATTGCGCTGATTCCTAGAGTTCCAAGCAGCGAGAGCAAAATCGCTAAGGAGATAACTTTGAAAAGCACAGCAAGCTTGCCTCCGCTTAAAATTTTCCGCTGCAATTCAATTACCTCACCGGGTTAGTTATTCAAAAAATTGTCGAGGAGATGGTGAAAATCCACCATCTCCTCGACAATTTTAGTTATCGATACTACTTGGCGGCTGCCAAGTTCTTCTTTAGTATCTTGTTGAACTTGGTTGCCTCGGTAGTTGGGTTTTTGCCATCAACTAGGACGTTCGCCCAGAAGGCTCCCGATGCCTCCCAGTACGATGTGCTACCCGCTACACCACTTAGCACCGCTCCAATTTGTGGGATCGAAGCTAGGGATGCTGCGCTACCGAATCCCTTGACAGCTGCACTAGAGCGTGCGGCAGCCTTGGCATTGGCTGCTGGACGCTGCTCAATTGCCTGGTAGGCAACTTGTCCATCGGCTGAAGCGAAGAAACGACTTAGCACGGACTTTGCACCTGCGCCGTTTCCGCGCTTGTCAGCGTAGGAAGTCAGCAGTGCTCCAGTTGCAGAACCGAAAGAAGCGCCGTAGGTGCCACTGGTCACGCCAGGAACTGGCATAAGAGTTGACATGTTAAAGCCCTTGGAGGAGTAATCTCTCCACTCCCAGTTTCCAATAACTGCAAAAGGCACTGTGCCCTTTAGGAATCTGTCCTTACATCCTGCATCGGTTCCAGGGAAGAAACCGTTGCTCTTACCGTTTGAATCCAACAGGTAAGTTTTGATGTTGTTGCTAAGGGAAGTGACATTGATTGGATTAGCTGCAGTGTCAATCTTTCCGTTTTTAATTTGGTAAGCGCTTCCACCGAGTGCGGAAAGCACAATCTGTCCACCAAATGCCATGCCTCCACCAGCAACGCAAAGGCCGTTAGTCAGCTTCTTGGAAGCTTTGTTTGCTTTGTAGAAATCAACCATCTCTCCAAACGTGCGTGGCTTTGACTTTACAAGCTTGGTGTTGTAAATCATCGCAACGTTGTTTAGGTCCATTGGCACACCATACTGCTTGCCTCGATAGCTCATGTCCGCAAGTGCACTCGGTGAGAACGCAGACTTTTGAGATGCAGTCATCGTCAACGGGGCAAGCTTGCCGTCTTTTACTCCACCTGGAACCCAGTCAGCTGGGCCCACGACGATGTCCGGACCGGTTATCTGAGTGGCGTTGTCCCAAGCCGCCTTTAGTGCATCAAAGTTTGAGTAGTACTTCACCTCTACTTTGTATCCAGGTGCGTACTGCCCAACGCTCTGTTGTTCTAGGGAACCTAGAACTCTTATCAAGTTTGGTCCGCGCTTCTCATCGGCCCAAACTGTAATGACTTTGTCCTCGGCAAACGCTGGCGCTGAAGTTAGAGCTCCTGAGAGACCTAACGCAATTGCCAACGCGGCACCGACGACGCGCTTTTTGCTTCTAAACATTTATATCCCCTTTGTAAGTGGTTTTATGTCCCAGTGGATGTCACAGGTGTAAATAATTTACTCCTTTTGCGAAGCCTGTTTTTTCCTCTTTGTTTACTTACTCGTTAGCTAAAGCCCCGAGAGGCACCTACCCACTGTGCCCGCAGGCTCAAAATATGGGGTTTTGCGACCCCGATACACCCAGTTGGGCCTAACTTCGGGATGAAAAGTGGGTGTTTACAACCGTAGCTAAATCGTTATAAGCTATCTACTTGACCCCAAAAAACCAGTGTGCATATTGTGGCGCGCTCTGTACGCATATTTCGGCGACTATCGGTTTCGGGACAGCCCTAAATCTGACCGGTTACT
>JBIJAI010000078.1:0-2666 GCA_044345815.1 Rhodoluna sp.
CGATGGCAATAGCTGCCCCAGAGACAGATTTTGTCCTTATTGAACCAATGGACCGAAGGGCCAGTTGGCTCCAAGAGGTAGTCGACGAGCTGGATCTTCAGAACGTCGAGGTGGTTAGGGCCAGAGCTGAAGAAGTTGAGGGCGGGCAGTTTGAAGTGGTCACGGCCAGGGCCGTGGCAGCTTTGGATAAACTGCTTAGGCTTTGCGTTCCGCCCTTGAAGCCAGGGGGCAGGGTTATTGCAATAAAGGGATCCAAGGCTCCGGAGGAGATTCTGGAAGCCAAGAAGCTTCAGAAGAAGCTCAAGATTGAAAGTTTCGAGATCGTGGTTTGTGGGGAAAAGTTTTTGGCTGAGCCCACATCGGTGGTTGAAACTAGACTAGATTCTTCACAGGAGAAATAGATGTCAGAGCAGGCAGCAGAATCAACCTCGGTTACCAAGCCGAGCGTTGTCGCAGGTTTGGGCTATCCAAACGGCCGCGAGGAAAGTTCTCCACAACCCACCGGTTGGCTTGTGGATAACTCCGATGTAATGGAGGTTTCACGTGAAACATCCTGATGATTTAGCTGGAGATCTAGCCGATTTCACAGATACACCACTTGCTCGTGAGCTTGTGGAAAACTCACGTCGTTTGGTCAACGTTGGGGCACAAACCGTAGCAAAACCTTCGGTTACCCGAATAATTACAATTTCCAACCAGAAGGGCGGCGTGGGTAAGACCACAACTACCGTCAACCTGGCCTCAGCACTGGCTTCCAAGGGATTACAAGTTTTAGTAATTGACCTTGATCCGCAAGGAAACGCATCAACTGCTTTGGGTATTGACCACCACGCAGATATCAAAAGCATCTACGAAGTTTTGATTGACGATGTCCCAATCGAAAAAGTAGTTCAGATTTCTCCTGAGCGTCCGGGCCTTACTTGCGTTCCAGCAACCATTCACTTGGCAGGTGCCGAGATCGAACTTGTATCCCTGGTTGCTCGTGAGCAAAGACTTCGCACCGCGATCGAAACCTATTTGCAAACCACAATGAACCCGCCTGACTATGTGCTGATTGACTGCCCACCGAGCTTGGGCCTTTTGACAGTCAACGCTTTTGTTGCAGCAAAGGAAGTTCTAATTCCCATTCAGTGTGAGTACTACGCACTTGAGGGTCTATCGCAACTAACTCGTTCAATCGAGATGATTAGAAAACACCTAAACCCAGAACTTGAACTCTCAACTATTTTGCTGACTATGTATGACTCCAGAACCAAGCTGGCATCCCAAGTAGCCGACGAAGTAAAAACACACTTCCCCAACCAAGTTTTGTCCACCATCATTCCAAGGTCGGTTCGAGTATCGGAAGCACCAAGCTACGGAAAAACCGTCATCTCTTACGATCACTCATCCCCCGGTGCAATCGCATACATGGAAGCAGCAATCGAATTAGCAAGCAGAGGAGCAAAACGTGGCTGAGAAAAAAGGCGGACTCGGTCGAGGCATCGGCTCACTAATTCCAACCTCCGATAAATCAACTGAGCGACCAGTTGATGTTTTCTTTCCTGCCGGTGGAACCAAGGGCCCAGCCCTGGCAACGGTTCCAGGCGCGCGCTTCGGTCACCTCGATGTAAACGCAATTGCACCGAATGCAAAACAACCAAGAAGTGTTTTCGAACCGGAAGCATTTGCAGAACTTGTTCACTCGATTCGTGAACTTGGAGTTTTGCAGCCGATTGTTGTTCGCGAAAAATCTGAAGGCGCATATGAACTGATCATGGGTGAGCGAAGACTTCGCGCATCCAAAGAAGCAGGACTAACAAAGATTCCTGCTGTTATACGCGAAACAGAAGATCAAAACATGTTGCGCGATGCGCTGCTAGAAAACCTACACAGAAGCGATCTAAACCCACTCGAAGAAGCAAGTGCTTATTCGCAGCTGCTAGAAGATTTTGGAATCACTCAAGAACAACTTGCTGATCGCATCGGAAGATCTCGTCCGCAAATTACCAACACACTCCGACTACTAAAACTTCCTGCCAGTGTGCAGCGTCAAGTTGCAGCCGGTGTTCTATCAGCCGGTCACGCTCGTGCAATTTTGGGTGCAGCGGATGCATCCCGAATGGAATACTTCGCAACCAAAACCATCAACGAAGGTTTGTCAGTTCGTTCCCTTGAAGAACTAGTCGGCTTTGATAAGCCAGAGCCAAAAAAGCCAAAGATCAAACAGGGAACCAAACAGGATCTTCTAAAAGAAATCGCAGATGGTTTGGGCGATCAGCTAGACACCAAAGTCAAGATTGTGTTGGGACGTAAAAAAGGCCAGCTGATGATTGATTTTGCAACAGTTGCAGATCTAAACCGAATCTTGGATCAGATCGGCTACAAGAAAAAGAACTAGCCGCGACCCTTGAGAGCTGCTTGCGCAAGCGAGTAGTAAACATCGCCAAGAGTTGAACCTGAAGCGATGATTGCCTGCGGCAACAAAGAAGTCTCGGTAAGCCCTGGCAAAACATTGGCCTCTAAAAACCAAGGAACGCCTTTGGCGTCCACGATCATATCCACTCGGCATAAGTGCCTAAGCCCCAAAGCCTGGTGAGCGGCAATTGCCATCTTTGCGGCTTTTGCTGCAACGGTTTTGCTAAGTCTTGCCGGAACAAAGTAATCGGTCTCGCCGGCGATGTATC
>JBIJAI010000030.1:0-8905 GCA_044345815.1 Rhodoluna sp.
CACGGCAGCAAGTGCGTTTGCGTCTGTAGTGACCTTGTCGCCATCCACTAGCAATAGAGCGGGAAGCTGAATCTTGCCATTGGCATCGGCCTTGATGCGGTCAAGAGTCACAATGGTGCCTACTGACACCTTCTCTTGACGGCCGCCTGCGCGAACTACTGCGAAAACCACTTGATTTACCTTTTTCTAAGTTTGGGAAGTCACCACCTGGGCAACAGCTCCCTAGTCTAATGGGGCTTAGGCGCCTGGGTCAACCTTGGCCGGACTGCTAGCCCGCCTTGGTTTGCGCTTAGCGTCAGCCTTGGAATCGGCCTTGGCCTCTGGAAGGGCATCCAGAATGCGCTCAAGAGTTGGCTCTGACTTAGCCTTGTCCCCCGAGTCCTTGGTGTCCTTATTGCCAGAGCCTAGAGTCGATGCGGCAATCTTGGCAACGACGGAGTTGATCTCTGAGGCCCTTTCTGGAGTCACAACGTTGGCCACATCCATGTGCCCCTTACGCTTTTTCTCTGGCTTTCCCTCGTTTGAGCTGCGAGTTCTCATAATCGGCTCATGGTGCACGATTGCCCCCCGAGCACTGCAAACCTCACAAGGCTCACTGAAGGATTCCAAGAGCCCAAGTCCGAGTTTTTTGCGAGTCATCTGAACCAATCCAAGCGAGGTCACTTCCGCGACCTGATGTTTGGTTCGGTCCCTTCCGAGGCACTCGATGAGCCTTCTTGAAACAAGATCTCGGTTAGATTCAAGGACCATATCAATAAAGTCCACCACAATGATTCCGCCGATGTCTCGAAGCCTTAGCTGGCGAACTATCTCCTCAGCAGCTTCCAAGTTGTTCTTAGTCACCGTTTCTTCAAGGTTTCCACCTGAGCCAACAAACTTTCCAGTGTTGACATCAACTACGGTCATGGCTTCGGTTCGGTCAATAACCAGCGATCCGCCAGAAGGTAAGTAGACCTTGCGCTCGAGTGCCTTACCGATTTGCTCTCCGACACGGTAGCGGTCAAAAATGTCTTCTTTGCCGTCGTAGATTTCAACCCGGTCCATCAAATCCGGCGCCACTGACTCCAGGTACTCGGTGATTACAGCCTGAGCGTCAGAACCGGAAATAATCATCTTCTGGAAGTCTTCATTGAAAACGTCTCGAACTATCTTGACTAAAAGATCTGGCTCTGAATGCAGAAGCGTTGGAGGAGTTGCCTTCTTGATCTTCTTCTGGATTCCATCCCACTGAGCCTGCAATCTAGCAACATCCAAAGTCAGCTGCTCTTCGGTAGCCCCTTCAGCAGCGGTTCGAACAATAACGCTTGCTTCCTCCGGGACAATGTCCTTCAGAATCTTCTTGAGACGAACGCGCTCAGACTCTGGCAGCTTCCTTGAGATTCCGTTCATGTTGCCGTTTGGCACGTAAACCACATAGCGACCAGGAAGTGAAACCTGGGAGGTCAGTCTTGCGCCCTTTTGGCCAACTGAGTCCTTGGTGACTTGAACCAGAAGGGTGTCACCGGATTTCAAAGCAAGTTCGATCTTTCGAGGCTGGCCGTCTAGGCCGTCAGCTTCCCAGTTGACTTCACCGGAATACAAAACCGCATTTCTGCCACGGCCGATGTCAACGAAGGCCGCTTCCATCGAAGGAAGCACGTTTTGAACTTTACCTAGGTAAACGTTGCCGATCAACGAGCCGTCCTGGGTCTGAGCAACGTAATGCTCAACCAAAACCTTGTCTTCGAGAACACAAAGCTGAATCTTGTCGTCTTTGGATCGAACCAGCATCATGCGATCTACCGATTCGCGACGAGCTAAGAACTCAGTTTCTGTGATGGTCTGGCGTCTTCGACCGGCGTCGCGACCGTCTCTGCGTCGCTGCTTTTTGGCTTCAAGTCTGGTGGAACCCTTTACGCGCTGCGGCTCATTACTTGGTTCTTTTGGTGCTCGAGGTGTCCTTACCTTCACAACCACATTCGGAGCATCTGGATTCACATCAATTGGTTCACCGGCGCGACGACGTGATCGCCTACGAAGGTGTGACTCGGATTCGGGTTCGTTTCCTTTTTTCGAAACGCCTTTTTTGCGTGGCTCTACTGCTGGAAGATCTGGCGCCTTGAAAATCAAAGAGGTTGCACTGAGTGCAGGAGCGCTCTTTCCCGTCTCCGGCTTTTTTGCCTTAGCGGTTTCTTGCGGCTCTGACTTCTTGACTGAGTCTTTTTTATCAACTGCTTTCTTTGGCAACTTTTCTGGCGCAGCTTTGGCGTCTTTGCGGTCAGGTTTCTTGACTATTTTTTTTGCAGCTTTATCAGCTTTTGCTGATTCGTCTTTTTCCTTCACCATTTAAGGCGCACTCCAAGCCCCCGGTTGGCCAAAGCCCACACGCTTGGCCGATATTCCGGCTCTAAATCCTTATCAGCGACTTTTGCCACCGACTAAACCTTTTTAGTTGCGAGTCATTGCTGTCACGTCGCCCTGCCAGCTGCCCGATGGGTCTTATGCCTTGGAGCCAAATGCTCGATAAACCTTTTAAGCGGGAGGATGTGGCTCCCATTTGCTTACCTAATAAGTATTACATCAAATGAGCAAATCGGGCTGAATCGGCGTGGAATACTTGATTTATGAGCGTTAAAACAAGCCAGAAAGCCCTTATCGGTGGCACAAAATCGCTTGCGTGGATGCTAATCACGGGTGGAGCAATTGGATGGATCGGCGCTCTTGCGCTGACAATTGAGCGCCTTAATGTTGCTGCAAACCCTGACGCAGTTTTGAGTTGTGACATCAGCCCCTTTATTTCTTGCAAATCTGTAATGCTCACTGGGCAGGCTGCGCTTCTAGGCTTTCCAAATTCTCTGATTGGGTTGGCCGTTTTCGTGGTGCCAATACTTATCGGTTTTGCAATTCTGGCAGGCGCAAAATTTGCCAAATGGTTCTGGCTTCTGTTCACCCTTGGAATGATCAGTGGATTTTTATTTGTGGCTTGGCTGTTTAGCCAGAGCCTGTTTGTGATCGGAGCGCTTTGCCCGTACTGCATGGTTGCCTGGACTGGAATGATTCCTATGTTTTGGAAGCAGTTCTTGTTCTCGGCTAGAGAAGGGATTATTCCTGTTCCCCTAAAGACGGTTGGATTTTTTGTGGCAGCCTATGACTGGCACTGGTTGTCTTCTTTTGCAACCTTCGGCGCGATGATTACTGCAACTATTTGGCGCTTCTGGGATTTGTGGCCAAGTCTTTTTTAGCTAAACCAGATTCCAAGCTCGCGATTGGCTGACTCGACCGAGTCTGATCCGTGAACCAGGTTCTTCTGAACCTTCTCGCCCCAGTCACGCCCTAGATCTCCCCTAATGGTTCCAGGAGCAGCAGTTGTTGGGTCGGTTGTTCCGGCCAATGCCCTAAAGCCTTCAATCACACGCTCGCCCTCAACGCGAAGAGCAACGATTGGCCCAGAGGACATGAATTCGATCAAAGGCGCGTAAAAAGGCTTGCCCTCATGTTCAGCGTAATGAGCGGCGAGCTGCGCTGCGGTAGGTGTGAGCATCTTTAGACCTGTAACTTGGTATCCCTTTTGCTCAATCCGTCGAATGATTTCTCCGCTTAGTGATCGCGCAACGCCATCAGGCTTGATAAGAACTAGTGTCTGCTCTTTCATTGTGTGCCGCCTTCTAAATCAAGTTTGCTCTTTGCTACTCGAGCTTTATCAATTGTGCCACCGGCGATCATTCCCCAGGCCCACATTGCCAAGAAAATTGCCCCCAGCAGATACATCAAGGGCACCCAGATGCCAAGAGAAAGCACTACCCCTTGCAAAATCCAGCCCAGAAGATAAGTTCCTGGCTTTCCCAAGATCGCTGGAAAAATCATCAAAAGAACAGACAACCCTAGGCCGACACCCCAAATTACTGCCGGGTCAGGATAAACCTGCAGGCCAAAACCGACCAAGGTTGCAAAAAACACCACGACCGACTGAAAGACCATGACCAAGGATCCGAGTGTTGCCTTCGTGGATCTATTCCTCATCGGAGTCCTCCTGAATCAATTTGATTACGTCTCCTACTAAGGTAATCGAACCAGTGACCACAACAATGCCATCTATCTCGCTGGCTCTGTGTTTTGCGTACTCGAGAGCTAATTCAAAATCAGAGATGCTAACTACATCTTGGCCAAGGCGTTGACTTGCAACCGACTCAAGTTCAGCTGCCGCCATAGATCTAGGAGACGAAGACTGGGTAATCACAACAGACTCGAACACTCCCGCCAAATTTGCAATCAGTCCAGCCACATCCTTATCTGCAAGAACCGCCACTAAACCCACAAGTGGTTTATCTGAAAACTCAGCACGCAACGCGTTGGCGAGGATTTGTGCGCCAGCTGGGTTATGTGCTCCGTCAAGCAAAAGTGCAGGTTCAGTCTTTATCAACTGAAGCCGTCCAGGTGAAGAAACATCGGAAATGGCAGAGCGCAAAATGTCGTCCGCAATTTGAATCTCGCCGCCACCAAGAAAAGCTTCTACCGCTGCTACCGCAACGGCCAGGTTCTGCCCCTGGTGAGAACCAAACACGGGAGCCGCGTAGGGTCCATACTGACCGCCGGTCAGTCCAGAAATTGAAATTAACTGACCGGTGTCAGTTGGAACGAACTCATTAACCTGAAAATCTCTGCCCTGGAGCTTGAATCCTTCGGCAATTTGGCCAGAGACTTGTTCTAGAACAGCGAGGACCGAGGGTTCTTGTGCGGAACTAACCACAAGGGCTCCCGCTTTGATAATCCCCGATTTAGTTTCGGCGATTTCCTCGATTGTGTTTCCCAGTCGGTCCATATGATCTAGACCAATCGGCGTAAAAACCGCAACGTCCCCGTCAGCCACATTCGTTGAGTCCCAGGCTCCGCCCATTCCAACTTCCAGAACTAGAACATCAACTGGTGCATCAGCAAAGACTGCGAATCCTAGAACTGCGAGTGCCTCAAAGAAAGTCAAAGGGTTCTCGCCTTTTTCGGCTAGCTCTTGATCGACGAACTCAAGAATCGGTTCAATATCTGAATACACGCTAATCAACTGCTCATCACTAACTGGCTCGCCATCAAGCGCCATGCGCTCGTTCAAGCGCACCAAGTGAGGAGAGGTAAAGCGGCCTGTTCTAAGGCCGTGCTCGCGCAGAATGCGCTCGATGAATCTGGTGGTGGAGGTTTTTCCATTTGTGCCGGTGACGTGAATCACCCGGTAAGAACGCTGGGGGTCTCCAAGAAGCTCTACTGCTCGTTTGGTCGGTTCAAGCCTTGGTCGAATCTTGTTTTCTGGTATTCGAAGCATAAGCTTCGCTAAAACTAGATCGGATTGTGATGCCCAGTATTTGTCGTCTCTGGCTTCTTGGCTCAAAGCTTTGCCACCGCGATTTGAACTTGCTGTGACTCACCAACTGGAACTGGTGTGACCAAGGATTCTAAATCGAGAAGCGATAACTCAAGAGTCAGAGTTTCGCTCTTTACAAGTTCCTCGTGGGCTAAAATCGCTGCTACTACCGACGCATTTCCAGAAAGCTCTGTTTTGATTCGATCTGAAACATCGAAAGCTGCATCTTTTCGGGCCTGCTGAATTGCTCGAATGACATCTCTTGCCAAGCCTTCAGCAGCTAGCTCTTCAGTGACAACGCGGTTCAAAATCACAAAACCGCCACCGGGCAAAATTCCAATTAGCTTCTCTTCACTTGATTCATCTTTCGCAACCAGGCTGATTTCGTATTCGCCCTGCTCAAGCGCTACGCCGTTCACAGAAACGCTCTCGCCACTTTGCTCCCAGTTTCCAGCCTTGGCCGCTTGGATGATTTCTTGAACGCGCTTACCAAGTCTTGGACCTAGTGCTCGTGAGTTGACTGTCAGCTGCTTCTCAACACCAAATGCCTTGGTTGATTCAACGGCTAGTTCAACAAGCTCAACTTCTTTCACGTTCAGCTCTTCAGCAATAATCGCTGCAAACTCGCCAAGCTTCGACGCTTCTGTTGTGACAACAGTCAATTTAGAAAGCGGAAGGCGAACGCGAAGGCCATTTGTTTTCCTTAGCCCCAGTGCCACAGAGCTAACGGCACGGACTTGGTCCATGGCGGTCACAAGGTCTTGGTCGTACGCGAGTTTGCTGGCATCAGGCCAGGACTCGAGGTGAACGCTCTTGCCGCCAGTAAGTCCGCGCCAGATTTCCTCGGCGACCATCGGAAGTAGCGGTGCAACGACTCGGGTCACCTGTTCTAGAACTGTATAGAGAGTGTCAAAGGCTTCCTCGTTGCCTGCCCAGAAACGATCTCTTGAGCGACGGACGTACCAATTGGTTAGAACGTCGCTGAAATCGCGAAGTCTGGAAGATGCAGCGTAAGAGTCATACTGATTCAAATCGGCTTCAACTTGAGTAATCAGATCTCGTGTTTTAGCAATCAGATACCGGTCTAGGACGTCGGTACTTGAAACCGAGTACTTGGCTTTGTAGTTCGATGCATTGGCATAAAGCGAGAAGAAGTACCAAGTATTCCAAAGCGGCAGTAGAACTTGCCTGACACCTTCACGAATACCTTGTTCAGTGACAATCAGGTTTCCACCGCGAAGGATTGGGCTAGACATCAGGAACCAACGCATCGCATCAGAGCCGTCGCGATCGAAGACTTCGTAAACATCTGGATAGTTGCGCAACGACTTGGACATCTTTTGTCCGTCGTTTCCAAGAACAATTCCATGTGAAATAGCTGACTTGAACGCTGGGCGATCAAACAGTGCTGTGGCTAGAACATGAAGTGTGTAGAACCAACCCCTAGTTTGTCCAACGTACTCAACGATGAAATCGCCTGGGTTGTGAGTTTCAAACCAGTCACGATTTTCGAACGGGTAGTGCACCTGAGCAAATGGCATAGAACCGGATTCGAACCAGCAGTCCAAAACCTCTGGAACTCGTCGCATTGTGGATTTGCCAGTTGGGTCATCTGGGTTTGGCCTGGTTAGTTGATCAATGAACGGACGATGGAAATCCTCCGGGGCTTTTCCAAAATCTTTCTCTAGCTCCTCAAGAGATCCGTAAACGTCAATACGCGGGTAGTTTGGGTCATCAGATTTCCAGACCGGAATCGGCGCACCCCAGAAACGGTTTCTGCTGATCGCCCAATCGCGCACATTTTCTAACCACTTTCCAAATGACCCGTCTTTGGTGTGCGAAGGAGTCCATTCGATCTGCTGGTTTAGTTCCAGCATGCGGTCTTTGACCTTTGTGGTTTCTACGAACCAGGAAGAAACTGCCTTGTAGATAAGAGGATTCTTGCAGCGGTAGCAATGCGGATAAGGATGCTCGTAGCTGGCTTGGCGCAAAAGTCTGCCTTCAGCCTTTAGCTTCTGAGTAATTGGCTTGTTGGCGTCAAAGACATGCTGGCCTTCAAAGTCAGAAATAACTGAGTTGAACTGACCACGCTCATTCACGGAGACGTAAACAGGAATGCCTGCCTCGTCACAAAGCTTCTGATCGTCTTCACCATATGCCGGGGCTTGGTGAACAATTCCTGTTCCTTCGTTGTCCGCGACGTATTCGCCAACTAATACCTGCCAAGCATTCTTGGTGTCAAACTTTGTCTCGTCTGCGTAGTAGTCAAAAATTCTGGTGTATCGAATTCCGCCTAGGTCTTTACCTAAAATTGTCTTCTCGGTTGCAGCAACCGCAGACTCTGCATCTTCATAACCTAGGTCTTTGGCGTAGGCGCCAAGCAGCGATGCTGCAATTAGGTACTTGGTTTTGGAATCCCCGCCATCGGCTGCGCCGTTAGGCCCCGCGGAAACCACAGCGTAAGAGATTTCCGGTCCTACCGCGAGCGCAAAGTTGGTTGGAAGAGTCCAAGGGGTAGTTGTCCAAGCCAGCATTCGAACCCCAGCCAGATCGCCATCGATGATTGGAAAGGTGACGGTGACGGATTGGTCTTGACGAGTCTTGTAGACCTCGTCGTCCATCCTGAGTTCATGGTTCGAAAGTGGAGTCTCACATCTCCAGCAGTAAGCCAGGACCTTAAAGCCCTCGTAGATCAAACCTTTTTTATAAAGCTCTTTGAACGCCCAGATAACACTCTCGGTGTAGTTGGTATCTAGGGTTTTGTAGTCATTATCAAAATCAACCCAGCGAGCCTGCCTTGTGACATAGGCTCGCCAGTCCTCGGTGTACTTCAGCACCGAGGTCTTGCAGTAGGCGTTGAACTTATCTACCCCATACTTTTCGATTTCTGGTCTTCCAGAAATGCCCAGCTGGCGCTCAGCCTCTACCTCGGCTGGAAGTCCATGGGTATCCCAGCCAAAGCGTCTTTCGACGCGGTAGCCCTGCATGGTCTTGAACCTTGGAACCAGGTCCTTGGTGTAGCCAGTAAGAAGGTGTCCGTAGTGAGGAAGCCCGTTGGCAAATGGTGGGCCGTCGTAGAAGACGAATTCCTCTGCCCCTTGCGCTTTGCGCTGATCAATGGACTCCTGAAAAGTGCCCTCTTTGTCCCAGTATTCGAGGATATCTTTCTCAATTTCAGGAAAGCTAGGACTCGGATTTACGCCAACTGCCTTACCGGCCGAGTTCAGGGGATACATTTTTTAGCTTTCTGGGCTTATGCGTTAGGGAATCTCTGACAATGTTAACCTGTAACGACCCCCATTTATGGAGACTTTGACCTTTGAATAATCAGCAACTGCCCGAATCTAGCTTTGTCCGCGCTGCATCTACCCCGGACAAGGTCGGAGTAGAGGGGCTCGAAGCAAAGTGGGGTCCTAGCTGGGACAAAGACGGCACCTACAGCTTCGACAAATCAGCCGCAAAGGGCAGTATCTATTCAATCGATACTCCTCCTCCAACAGTTTCGGGCTCCTTGCACGTAGGTCACGTCTTTAGCTACACCCACACCGATTTGATTGCCAGATACCAGCGCATGAT
>JBIJAI010000079.1:0-2519 GCA_044345815.1 Rhodoluna sp.
GGTGTCTTTGCTTGTGGAGATGTAATTGACCCGACTTACCGCCAGGCAATCACCGCGGCCGGATCTGGTTGTGTTGCAGCCCTTGACGCCGAGCACTACATCGCCTCACACTAGAAACATCACCCGAAGGAGAAATCATGTCAGCCAAGTCAGTCACCACAGCATCTTTCCAAGCCGATGTGCTGGATAACCCGAAGCCAGTGATGGTTGATTTCTGGGCTGAGTGGTGTGGTCCTTGCCGCATGGTCTCACCAATCCTTGATGAGATTGCAACCGAGTACGCAGACAAGATCGACATCGTAAAAGTAAACGTGGACGAAGAACCACAGCTTGCGATGCAGTATGGCGTCACCGGCATTCCGATGATGGCAGTTTTCCAAGGTGGAACAATTGCGAAGCAAATGGTCGGTGCACGACCAAAGAACGCAATCGTAGAAGACCTAGCTGCTTTCCTGGCTTAGCTAGGATTGGGGGAAACCTTGTTTCCCGCTAATCAAAAGTGAGCCATGACCAAACCAACCGGCGAAAGATTCGATCACTGGATCGAAAGCTACGCCAAGCGCGCAGGATCGCTATCCGTCTCTGAAGTTCGAGCTCTCTTTGCTGTTGTCTCAAGACCAGAAGTAGTTTCCTTAGCTGGCGGAATGCCAAATGTTTCTTCGCTTCCAAAAGAGCTAATCACCGAAAGCTTTGAAAAGCTCATGTCGACCAAGGGCGACATGGCACTGCAGTATGGCGGTGGCCAAGGAGATATCACACTGCGTGGACAAATCCACGACATCATGGCACTCGAAGGAATTCAGTCCAGCGTAGAAGATCTTGTAATTACAACCGGCTCTCAGCACGGGCTTGAATTATTGGCCGGATTGTTTTTGGACGAAGGCGACGTTGTTATTGCCGAAGGGCCTTCTTATGTTGGTGCTCTTGGAATCTTCCGTCACTACCTAGCTGAAGTTGAGCACGTTTACACAGACAACGATGGGATGTCCCCCGAGGCGCTCGAGCAAGCAATTGCGAAGCTGAAAAAAGCAAACAAGAAAATCAAGCTTTTGTATCTGGTTCCAAACTTTGCTAATCCATCGGGTGTGACTTTATCTGCCAAGAGGCGACCTGAAATTCTTGCCATTGCCAAACGCAATAACATTTTGGTAGTTGAGGATAACCCGTACGGGCTTTTGTATTTCGATAAGAAACCACCAAAGGCACTTCGCTCGATGGATGACAACGTTATCTACCTCGGATCTTTTTCAAAGATCCTGGTTCCAGGTTTCCGTGTGGGATATGTTCTGGCTCCTCCCCCAATTAGGGAAAAGCTTGTGCTGGCTCAGGAGTCTGCGATTTTGTGTCCGAGCGCTTTTTCTCAGATGTTGATCTCCGAGTATCTGGCAACTGCTGACTGGCAGAAACAAGTTGATACTTTCAGGGGTGTTTACAAAGAGCGTAAGGATGCAGCGCTCAAGGCAATGAAGGAATATCTTCCTTCCTTGAAAACCACAAAGCCCGATGGTGGTTTCTACCTCTGGGTTGATTTGCCAGATGGCATGGATTCAAAGGCGATGCTTCCGCTCGCCGTTAAAGAACTGGTTGCCTATACCCCAGGAACCGCCTTTTATGGTGACGGGCAGGGCAAGAACAAACTTCGAATCTGCTATTCCTTCCCGACCCCTGAGCGCATAGATTTAGGCATCAAGCGCCTAAGCAACGTGATCAATTTGCAGATAGATCTTCAACAAACCTTCGGGAAGGCCTAAGCCATGACTCCAGCGACGAAACTGGCCGGCAAGCTCAAGATCGTGGTTTTGGCTGGCGGAATTTCCCACGAGCGCGACATCTCCTTGAAATCAGGTCGCCGAGTTGCCGATGCCCTGATGGAAAAAGGCGCGCAGGTAATCATGCACGAGCCAGATCACCAGCTGCTGGAAAACCTCAAAAAAGACAAGCCCGATGTGATTTGGCCAGTGCTTCACGGCGCCAGCGGTGAAGACGGTGCCCTGCGTGAGATTTTGTCTTTGACCGGTATCCCCTTTGTTGGCGCTACTGGCGCATCAGCCAAGCTGGCCTGGGATAAACCAGTTGCCAAGATTTTGGTGGAGCGAGACGGAATTCAAACCCCGAATTCAATCACCCTGCCACGTGAAACATTCAAAGAGCTAGATGCTGAATCAGTCCTAAAGCTTGTAACAAAGGCTATGAGCTTGCCGGTTGTTGTAAAGCCCGCCCGCTCGGGTTCTGCTCAAGGGGTCACGATTGTCAAAAAACAGGAGCAACTAAACAAAGCCATGATCGACGCCTACGTTTACTGCGATGTGGCGATCATCGAAGACTTCGTTGAAGGAACCGAGCTTGCAGTTGGCGTTATCGATACCGGCACAGGTCCTGTTGCCCTGCCAGCGGTTGAAATTCAACCGCGCTCAGGGCACTTCGGTTTCGAGGAGCGATACATCGCCGGCGAGACCGATTACTTTGTTCCGGCAAGACTTAGCAAAACCGTTGCAGCAAAAGCCGCAAAGATGGCAATT
>JBIJAI010000014.1:0-27657 GCA_044345815.1 Rhodoluna sp.
TCCACTGGATAAGATCGGTGAAGTTATCGGCCCTAAGGGCAAGATGATCAACCAGATCCAGGACGACACTGGAGCCGACATTTCGATCGAGGACGACGGAACCGTTTACATCGGTGCCGTGGATGGTCCATCCGCTGAGGCTGCCAAGGCTGCCATCAACGCGATTGCCAACCCACACGTTCCAGAGATCGGTGAGCGCTTCTTGGGAACTGTTGTGAAGCTGGCTACCTTCGGTGCCTTCATCTCACTAGTTCCTGGTCGCGATGGCCTGCTACACATCTCAGAGCTAAAGAAGATGGCTGGCGGCAAGCGGGTTGAGAACGTTGAAGATGTTCTTGAGGTTGGCCAGCGTATCCAGGTTGAAATTTCCAAGATTGACGACCGTGGAAAGCTATCGCTTTCACCGGTTGACGTTGAGGAAGCGTAAGCCAAACCTTTATGACCGAGATTATTCTCCCGTTAGAACAATCTGATCTTTCGTTCACCGCTTCGGGGGGCTCTTCTGTGCGCAGAAGTGTCCTCCCAAGCGGTGTTCGCATTTTGAGCGAGCAAGTTCCAGGCAGCCAATCTGTCTCGGTCTCATTTTCGGTAGCAGTGGGATCAAGAGATGAAACCAATAACCACTATGGCTCTACTCACTTTCTAGAGCACCTCTTGTTCAAGGGCACTAAGACACGAAGTGCTATGGATATTGCTGTTGCCTTTGACTCAGTTGGCGGATCATCCAACGCCTCAACCGGTAAAGAGCACACTTCTTACTACGCCAAGGTTCAGGACAAAGCCCTGCCAATTGCGGTTGAAGTAATCGCTGACATGCTCACCTCGAGCCTGATTGATGAAACTGAGTTTGAGAATGAACGCCCAGTGATTCTTGAAGAGCTGGCGATGAACGACGATGACCCCCACGATGTGGTGCACGAAGCGTTTTCCGAGGCTGTACTTGGAGATCACCCACTGGGTAGACCAATCGGTGGAACGATTGAAACCATCACAAACGTCAGCCGTGCTGCAGTTTGGGAGCACTACCAGCAGAACTACCGCCCGCAAGATTTGGTTGTTGCGGCAGCTGGAAGCGTTGATCACCAGGAGCTAATCAAATTAGTAGAGAAAGGGCTCTCAGCAGCTGGTTGGGATCTTGGTCTTGAGGCCAAGCCGGTTCCAAGAAGACTTCTGAATCCTGCAAGCATCTCTCGCGGTAGCAAGCTTAATGTGATTCATCGACCGATTTCTCAGGTGAACATTCTGGTTGGTTCTGAAGGTTTGTATGTTGATGATCCGAGGCGCTACGCCATGGGAGTTCTCAACACTGTTCTTGGCGGAGGAATGAGTTCGCGATTGTTCCAAGAAATTCGCGAAAAGCGCGGCCTTGCTTATTCGGTTTACTCTTTCAACCAGGGCTACTCTGACGCTGCGACATTTGGTCTTTACGCCGGATGTTCACCTGCGAAAGCGAAGGAAGTCACAGAGTTGATGATTGCTGAACTCGAGAAGATTGCCCAGTCTGGCATCACCAAAGATGAGTTAGCCCTTGCACAGGGAAACATCTCAGGATCTCTGGCGCTAAAGTTTGAAACCAACCAAGCTCGGATGTCCAGACTGGCAAGTGCTGAAATTGTGGCGGGGGAGTTTATGGATCTGGATGAGACGATTGCCAGATTTGATTCAGTCCAGCTCTCTGAGGTTCAGGCTTTAGCCAAGGACTTGATTGCCCTTCCGAGATCGATTGTTGCCGTTGGCGATGTTAGTGAAGACATGTTTGAAAGTTTCGTCCGCTAGGTTGTTCTAGGTAGGTTTGTAGCATGGCAATCAAGATTTCGGTCATCGGCGCATCCGGTCGGATGGGCCAGTTGGCCCTTTCCTTGATTGAGACAAATCCTGACCTTGAGCTTCACTCAGCGCTTAGCTCGCACAACTCTCCAGCCGAGGCAATTGGGGCTGACCTCATTGTTGATCTGACCAAGCCGGATGCATCTGTTGCGATTGTGGATTTTGCAATTCAAAACAACCTCAAGATTCTGGTTGGAACCAGTGGTTGGAGCAAAGAAAAGCTGGATACTTTGCGAGACAAGATGGTCGGCAAGCAAGCCACCGTTGTAGTTATTCCAAATTTTTCGATTGGGTCTGTTTTGGCAACTAAGTTTGCTGCTGAAGCGGCTAAATACTTTGACTCCATTGAGATCATCGAAACCCACCACACCAAGAAACTTGATGCTCCATCGGGAACGGCGCTATTCACCGCTCAAGAAATTTCCAAAGCTAGAAACGGCCGCGATGCAAAATCCGTTACAGCTGGTAATTCAGCACCGGTTTTTAATGGTGTGCCGATAACTAGCTTGAGAATTGACGATGCCCATGCCGAGCAGGAAGTGCTTATGGCAGGTCCCAACGAGAGTCTTTATTTCAAGCATGTTGTTGATTCTCACGAGGTTTATGCGCAAGGACTTTTGCTTGCTATGAGAAAGACTCCGCAGCTAAAGGGTTTGACAGTTGGCCTCCTAAACCTTTTGGAAGGCAAGTAATTGACCTCGGCGAAGTTCGGCGCTCTATTCATGAGCGCACTTGTTGTTATGTACTTGGTACTTGTTGCCGAAAGATCTTTTGCCTTGATTGGCTCTGGTGAGCCAATTGGAATAGCGATTGGCTCGCTAATGTTTTTTCTTCCAGCAGTAGCTTTCTGGGCAATTGCCATGGAACTGCGTTTTGGTCTACGAATTGAAAAACTTGGCGAGGTTCTCAAGCAGGAAAATGCCTGGCCACAGTTTCCATTTGTTCTTCGCCCAAGCGGCAGGCCAACCAAGGAATCAGCCCAAGACGTGTTCGCTGAGTTTCGTCAAAAAGTTGAATCAGATGAACGTAATTGGAAGGCCTGGTTTGCACTCGGCCTTGCTTATGATGCAGCAGGGGATAGGCCAAGAGCCAGAAAAGCTATGCGTCAGGCAATCTCGTTAGCGAATGGCTCCAAGGCGCTTTAGACCCAAGTACATCTGGCAACCGATGCAGTATGCAAAAACTGCGTTCACGAAAGCTGCCATGAATGCGGCAGCGGCTGCGATTGGCAGCGCATAAGGAACACCAAGTACTCCAAGGCCTAGCCCTAGGCCAGTAATCACCAGTCCAATTACCTGAGCAAAGTGTACTGGAGTCGCTGGCTCTAGATAAGCCGGCGCTTTCAAGAATTTCCTAAGTGTGTATTTGTATAGATAGCTGTACGGGTGCCTAGCGGGACCAAGTATTGAACCGCAGGTAAACATAACCACAGCAAATCCCATGACCAACAGTGCAGCACTTTCGGATGCTGGGTCTAGTGAAAGATAAATCACGAGCAGCATCAGTATCGAAGAAATCCCCGCACCGAACCTTGGGCCCCGCGGATCCAATTGTTCTATTTTCATTTTTCCTCCAATTTCTTTAGCTCTGCCTCAATAACATTCTGTCTAGGTGCTCCGCCAATACGAGCCCTAACCATTCCATGTCTGTCCAAAATCAAAGTGGTCGGAGTCTGCATGATTGAAAAGTGAGCAGCCAAATCCATTCGGTGTGTGATGTCTACCTCAATATGCTTCAGACCCGGAAGTGTTTTTTCCAGCTCTTTGCAAAGCCTGGAGGTTGCAATGCAGATGCTGCAAACCTCAGTTGAGAATTGCAACAGAGTTGCGGTTGCGCCAAAAGAAGTTACGATTTGTCCTAGCTTGTCTGCCTGGAGTTTGTTTAGATCAACCAGCTTGCCGGATTTGACTAGTTTGGCTCTGCCGGTTCTAAGCTTCCACCAGGTCCCTGCTACCAAGGCAGTGATTACTAAGAGCCCAATAACTTCGAGCCTGCTGTCCACGGGGTGTCCCTTGCTTCCATAACGGCGTTTGTACCAACATACTCAACCGAGTTGATTGTGGGTTTATGCCCAATTCCCTAAGGTTTCTTAGGCCCGGCGTGGGCTTGTCTTCAGGGCTGCGAGCCAGTAGCTAAGCTAGTGGGAATGTCTGACGTAATCTTTAGATCCGATGTAACGGTCGAACTGGTTCGCGCAAACGCTAGCGACCAGGATGTCTTATTTGCTGCGCGCGTGTCCACACAGGGTGAACAGTCACTCGAGGCTGCCCAGGCAAACAAAGATGCCGAAACTGACAAGCGCGATCGTGGGCTAATCAACTATCTGATGCGCGATCGTCACGGCTCACCGTTCGAGCACAACTCAATGACTTTCTATGTTCAGGCACCAATATTTGTTTTTAGAGAATTCATGCGTCACCGCATTGCAAGTTACAACGAAGAGTCTGGTCGCTACAAAGAGCTTTCGCCGGTTTTCTATGTTCCAGGACCAGAGCGAAACTTGGTTCAGACCGGAAAGACCGGTCACTACGAATTTCTACCAGGTTCTGCTGAGCAGATTGCATTAGTTGAGCAGGAAGCAAGAACTGCCTCTGCTACTGCTTACGAGTCCTATAAGAGAATGCTGGAAGCAGGCGTTGCCAGAGAGGTTGCAAGAATTGTCTTGCCTCTGAACATCTACTCGAGCATGTACGTGACCATGAATGCTCGTGCTCTGATGAACTTCCTTTCACTTCGAACCAAGCGTGAAGGCACTCACTTCCCATCCTTCCCGCAGCGTGAAATCGAAATGTGTGCCGAGAAGATGGAAGATGAGTTTGCCAAGCTCATGCCTTACACCTACGAAACCTTCAACCAAAACGGACGAGTAGCACCATAACTTGCCCTTGGGCTAGGGTTTAGGCATGGCAAACACCAACAAGGACATCTTCGGCCAAGTTCTGGTCGCCCTTGTGACGCCCATGACACCAGAAGGTGAAGTCGATTGGGCTTCCACTGAAAGACATATCGACTACGTAATCTCCAACGGAGCTGATGGCGTTGTAGTTACCGGAACAACCGGTGAAACCTCAACCTTGACTGACGCTGAGAAAATCAAGCTAGTCGAAGTTGGTAAATCAGTTGCTTCTGGCAGAGCCAAGATCATTACCGGCGGTGGGTCTAACGAAACCGCACACGCCATGCAGCTTTACAAGCAGAGTGAAAAAGCGGGCGCCGATGGCGTAATGATTGTGACCCCTTATTACAACAAGCCAACTCAGGCCGGAATCTTGACTCACTTTAGATTGATTGCGGATGCAACTGATCTTCCTGTGATCTTGTATGACATCCCTGGTAGAACCGGTGTTGCCATTTCACAGCAGACTTTCCATAGAGCCGCCAAGCACCCAAACATTGTTGCCGTCAAGGACGCAGTGGGAGATCTAGCTCAGGCTTCAAGACTTATGAACGAAACAGATCTGATGTATTTCTCAGGCGATGACTCGAACGTTTTGCCACATATTTCTATTGGCGCAACGGGCCTCATCGGAGTAACTGCCAACGTGGCTCCAGCTGCTTACCGCGAATTAGTTGATGCCACTAACCGCAACGACTTCCATCATGCGCTAACAGTGCACAACGCTCTTGAGCCACTGCAGCGGGCAATCATGACAAATGTCCCTGGTACCGTGGCGGCAAAGTATGTGCTGCACGGCTTGGGTCAAATCGGCTCTCCTCGCGTTCGCCTTCCTCTGGTTGGTCCAGAAGACGATGAAGCCGCAAGAATTGAAGATGGAATTGAAAAGGTCGGAACAGTTCCAGGCTTGTCGTTTGCAAACTTTAGACCAGATAGAAATGCTGCCGCTGGCGGTGCCCTGCCGAAGGTGGCTGGCACAACTAGGTAGCGTCAAAGAAAGAAGACTGTGGTTCTAACCCTGCCTCATCCGGCTCCACTCAAAAAAGACGTAATGCGAATCATTCCACTCGGTGGAATTGGTGAGATCGGTCGAAACATGACCGTGTTTGAAATAAACGGCAAGATTCTGATTGTCGACTGTGGTGTGCTTTTCCCAGAGGAGCATCAGCCAGGAGTCGATGTGATCCTGCCTGATTTCGGATATCTGAAGAACCGCCTGAGCGATATCGTCGGAATCTTCTTGACTCACGGCCATGAAGACCACATCGGGGGAGTCCCATACCTATTGCGGATGCGCGCAGACATCCCAATCATCGGATCTTCTTTGACGCTGGCCTTCATCGAGGCAAAGCTCAAAGAGCACCGCTTACCTGCTTACACCCACACAGTTCGCGAGGGTGATGTTGAGGTTATGGGCGATTTCGAACTTGAGTTCATTGCTGTAAATCACTCGATTCCTGATGCACTTGCAGTCCTAATCAAATCCAAAGCTGGAACTATCCTGCACACCGGTGATTTCAAGATGGACCAGATTCCACTTGATGGCAGAATCACTGACCTTCGGGCTTTTGCTCGAATCGGAGAAGCTGGCCTGGATTTGTTCTTGTGCGATTCGACCAATGCCGATGTCCCTGGATTTACGCCGCTCGAAAAAGACATCGGTCCAGTCCTGCATGATGTGATCGGGCGAGCCACGAAACGCGTCATTGTTGCCTCATTCTCATCCCACGTCCATAGGGTCCAGCAGGTTATTGATGCAGCCGTTAGCAACAACCGCAAGGTTGTTCTGGTGGGTAGGTCAATGGTTCGTAACATGCAGATTGCCGCCGAGCTTGGATTCCTAAAGATTCCAGATGATGCGATAGTTGATTTGAAGGATTCAAACAAGTACGAGCCTTCCGAGTTGGTCTTTATGACAACCGGTAGCCAGGGTGAGCCTATGGCTGGGTTATCTCGGATGGCAAAGCTTGAGCATGAGATAGAAATTGCAGAGGGCGACACTGTGATTTTGGCTAGCTCACTGATTCCTGGAAATGAGAATGCCGTCTATCGAGTTATTGATGGATTGACCAAGCTCGGAGCAAACGTTATCCATAAAGGAAATGCCAAGGTCCACGTTTCAGGTCACGCGGCAGCAGGCGAGCTGATGTATGTCTATAACATCCTCAAGCCAAAAAACGTTTTGCCGGTGCACGGCGAGTACCGTCACCTAGTAGCCAACGCTAGAGTCGCTGAACAAACCGGTATCAGCAGGGAAAACATTATCTTGGCCGAGGATGGTTTTGTCATTGACTTAAGCGATGGAGTGGCCAAGGTAGTCGGTGAAGTTGAATGTGGGCTTTTGTATGTTGACGGCAAGACCGTTGGAACAATCACCGAGGAGGATCTAAAGGATCGCAGAATTCTCAGCGAAGAAGGCTTTATCTCGGTTTTTGTTGTCGTGGATGCAAACACCGGTTTGATCACAGCCGGACCTGAGATTAGAGCTCGAGCCTTTGCTGAAGAAGATCACGTCTTTGACGATGTGAAGCCACAAATTGAAAGAGCATTGTTGCAGGCAGCCCGTGAAGGAATTAGAGATACTCACTCTTTGCAACAGGTGATTCGAAGAAGCGTAGGTGGCTGGGTCTCCAAGGCTCATCGCCGTAAGCCCATGATCATTCCGGTGGTCATTCACGGCTAGCCGCCCTAGGTTACGGGGGTTTTGGACCCCCCGCTAGTAGTTTTGAAGCCATGGCAACCAGAAAATCGCCTCCCGCGAGAAAACGCGCTCCAGCCAAGACGCAGGTTCTAAAACCCAAGGCTGCCGGCTCTTCGCAACCTCACCCGTTGGTTCGTTTTTACCTGGCATTAGCCCATGGATTCGGTGGGGCAGCCAGAGCACTTTCCCCAGATCAGATTTCCAAAGAAGACCGGCGCGATGGTTTCCCTTTCTTTATGGCAATTCTTGGTGTGCTGGGTGTCACCTTTGGTTGGTTCCTGATTCAAGAACGCTGGGCCCAGACCCTAAATGCCTTTAGCTTTGGTTTATTGTTTGGTCCAGTTTCTTTTGGGCTGCCAGTTGTGATGATTATCTTCGCCATCTTTTTAGCCCGCCACCCTTCCAGCGTTCAAGACAACTCTCGAATTGGCATTGGTCTTTTCTTGATGCTGATTACCATCTCAGGCTTTTTCCATCTTTTTAGCGCCCAGCCGCAGCCAACCGATGGAGTAATCGCATTAGCTAATGCCGGAGGGCTCTTTGGTTGGCTGATTGCCATCCCTTTCTTGGCCACCATCACAATCTGGGGCGCAGCGCCAGTTTTGGCAGCAATTGGGTTTGCATCGATTTTGATTATGACCAAGACCGCACCAAACAAAATCGGGGAGCGACTAGGTGAGCTATACGAGTACCTATTTGGCTCGGCACTCAAGGGTTCGCACCAGGCGGATGAGCCAGAAGAAGTTTCTGATGCATTTGATGGCACCAAGGTGCCATGGTGGCGCAAAGGCAAAAAAGACGAAGGCTCGTTTGATTCAGCCTTGATCCAACAAGAAGATGCAACTGATGTGGTTTCGGATCTATTTGATAACCCAACACCTCGAACCCGAGAGATACCGATTGTTCCGGAAATTCCAGCCGAGCCCGAAGCCTTGTTTGAGGCTGAAGAGGATGAAAAACCGGTAGCTCAGGTTGGCCGAATCAACCGCACCTATAAGCTTCCCGATCAGTCACTACTGGGTGCGGGAACTATTCCAAAACTGCGCTCAGAAGTCACGGACGAAGTTGTTGCATCAATTAGTGCCGTATTCAAAGAGTTCGATATCGAAGCAAGCGTCACCGGTTTTTCCAGAGGACCAACAGTGACCCGTTATGAGGTTGAACTTGCTGCGGGCGTGAAGGTTGAGGCGGTCACCAGACTTGCTAGTAACATTTCCTACGCCGTTGCATCCAACGAGGTTCGTATCCTGGCTCCCATCCCAGGCAAGAGTGCTATCGGTATTGAAATTCCAAACACCGACCGCGAAACCGTCTCCCTAGGCGATGTACTTAGGTCTCAAAACGCCAAGTTATCCCAGCACCCCCTAACCATCGGCATCGGGAAAGATGTTGAGGGTGGGTTTGTGGTTGCCAACCTTGCAAAGATGCCGCATCTATTGGTTGCCGGAGCAACCGGCGCTGGTAAGTCCAGCTTTGTAAACGCCATGATCACTTCGATTTTGATGCGTGCCAAACCAGCAGAAGTCAGGCTGGTACTGATTGACCCGAAGCGAGTGGAGCTGGCGGCCTATCAGGGTGTTCCGCATTTGATTACTCCGATTATCACTAACCCGAAAAAAGCCGCCGAGGCGTTGCAGTGGGTAGTAAAAGAAATGGACATGCGATACGACGATCTCGCATCCTTTGGATTTAAGCACATAGATGATTTCAACCGCGCTGTTGTTGCAGGGGAGCTTTCTGTCCCAGAAGGCTCCACCAGAAAGCTTCAGCCCTACCCATACCTTCTTGTGGTGGTTGACGAGCTTGCCGACTTGATGATTGTCGCTCCGCGAGATGTGGAGGATTCGATTGTGCGAATCACTCAGCTAGCTCGTGCCTCGGGAATTCATTTGGTGCTTGCCACCCAGCGCCCATCAGTTGATGTGGTGACTGGTTTGATTAAGGCCAACGTTCCCTCCAGATTGGCTTTCTCAGTTTCTTCCGTCACCGACTCACGAGTTATCTTGGACCAGCCTGGTGCTGAGAAGCTCGTTGGTCAAGGTGACGCGCTGTTTTCACCGATGGGAACCAATAAGCCGATTCGAGTTCAGGGAGCTTGGGTTGGCGAAGCCGAGCTGCACGCTGTTGTGGCACACGTAAAAGCTCAGATGGAACCGGAGTATCGAAACGATGTTGCAGCTACCGCAACCGCAAAGGTTGTTGATGCTGACATCGGTGATGATCTAGAAGTGCTGCTGCAAGCAACCGAGTTAATTGTCAACTCACAGTTTGGTTCAACCTCGATGCTACAGCGAAAGCTCCGCGTTGGATTTGCCAAGGCCGGTCGTTTGATGGATCTTTTGGAGTCTCGAAACATCGTTGGCCCCTCTGAAGGCTCGAAAGCCAGGGACGTGCTGGTAAAGCCAGATGAGCTGGCAACGGTGTTGGGCCAGCTGCGCGGAGATGTGCCACAGACTATGGCTGTGGATTCAGGTTTGATTCGAACCACAGGCGAAGATGATGACGGCGATGAGGATGCGTGGCAGCTGACGGGCCGGCCGTGAATCTCCCAAACTCCATAACCATCGCCCGCATTGGTCTTGCTCCGCTTTTTGTTTACCTGCTTTTGATTTCTCCTGGGCCAAACTCTTGGCAACATTGGCTTGCAACTTTTGTATTTGTGTTGGCAATTTCAACTGATGGCGTTGACGGGGCAGTTGCAAGACGAACTGGCACAGTCACAAACCTTGGCAAGATTTTGGATCCGATTGCCGATAAGGCACTGCTCGGAAGTGCTCTAGTCACGCTTTCTTTTCTTGGTGAAATTGACTGGTGGATCACAATCTTGATTCTGCTTCGAGAATTGGCTGTGACTTTGTATCGAGTGACGGTTGCAAAAAACAGAGTGATTGCTGCAACCGGTTCTGGAAAGCTAAAGACAATTTTGCAAGGCGTGGCAATTGGCGCCGTGCTAGCACCGTTTGAAGTTTGGGTGTCTGCGTGGAGCTTTGTTGAAGAGGGGCTGCTGTTTGTTGCCCTGGCTTCAACTTTGATTTCTGGCATTCAGTTTTTTTTGGCGGCGAGCAAAAAATGAGCTCGGCAAAACAGATTCTGGATTCACTTAGGTCTCAGAGTAAAAAACTAGTTCTTGCTGAGTCTGTGACCGGAGGATTGCTTACTGCAGAGTTTGCAAAGGTCGCTGGTGCATCAGATGTGCTGCTAACTGGAATAGTCGCCTATGACAGTACTCTCAAGCACGAGCTGTTGGGGGTGTCAAAACAGCTTCTTGAAAACCAAGGTGCGGTTGATCCTGAGGTGGCTGCCCAGATGGCCGAGGGGATACGAAACAAGATTGCCCAAAAGCTGGGTTTGGAGCTTGGTTCATTGGTGGCAATTTCCACAACCGGAGTGGCGGGACCTACTGAACAAGATGGCAAGCCAGTGGGGGAGCTGTACATTTGCGTCTCCCATGGCCCCGAGGAGGCTGTATCCAGCAACGTTTTTGCCCATCAGCTAGCCGGAGATAGGGACCAGATCCAGAATTCTGCGGTTTTGCTGGGACTTGGTCACCTGTGGGAAGAAATTGCGGAATAATCTAGTTGTCAGTAGTCACAGCTAGAGTTGAGCTTCGGAAGGAGGGTCAGATGACATTAGTTAGAACAGAAATCGGAGACGTGCTCCGCGATTTTAGGCTTCAGAAGGGTCAGACTCTCCGCCAGGTAGCGGCGCGCGCCAGCGTAGCCTTGGGCTACCTGAGCGAGCTAGAGCGAGGCCAGAAAGAGGCTTCTTCGGAGATCCTTTCCGCCGTAGCCGAGGCCCTGGAGGTCCCACTTTCAGTGGTTCTGCGCGAGGTTTCAGACCGAATTGCCCTAGTTGAGGGCGTACTTCCTGAAGAATTCATGGCTCAGGCCACAGGTGCCCGCGAAGTGTCGGATTTAACCGTGCCAATTGGCTTTGTTCAGGACTTCAATGAGCAGCTCGAAAAAGACCTGCTCAGCGGTCGCATCTAGCCCGAAATCCCCGTATTTTGCGCCTAAGCCAGTTCTACGAGCTGATGGCCGATGAGTTCGGCAAGCCCCATTCTGAAGTAATCATTCGAGATTTCGCCCTATTCGAGCTGGGGGACCAGACCGCTGCCACTCTGCTGGCCAAAGGGGAGGATCCTCGCCAGATCTGGCTAGCCATTTGCAGGGCCCAGGCCGTTCCCAAGGAACGCTGGAGTGGACTGGACAAAAAAGCTAAAAAACAACACGCCGAGTAAATAAACACTCGAAATCTTGTTCGAATCCTGCTATGGTTCATCTAAGGCAGTTGAAAGCTCAAAGTTATGCACAGATTGGTGTTTTGAGCCCAGAAGTGTCGGTAGCCAAAAGTAATGTCGGAAGCATCACGAATCGAAAGAGGAACAAAAGATGCCATCAGCTTCAGATCGCGAAAAAGCACTAGACACAGCTCTAGCCCAGATTGACCGCCAGTTCGGAAAAGGCTCAGTTATGCGCCTTGGTTCCGATGAGCGCGCACCGGTTGAGGTTATTCCGACCGGATCAATCGCTCTGGATGCAGCCCTCGGTACTGGAGGACTGCCCCGCGGACGAATCGTTGAGATTTATGGCCCAGAGTCTTCAGGTAAGACCACGCTGGCCCTTCATGCCATTGCCAACGCCCAGCGCGCTGGAGGAATTGCTGCGTTCATTGACGCCGAGCACGCCTTGGACCCGGAATATGCCAAGGCGCTCGGCGTCGACATCGATGCCCTGCTGGTAAGCCAGCCAGACACTGGTGAACAGGCCCTTGAGATCGCAGACATGCTGATTCGCTCGGGCTCGATCGACATAATCATTGTTGACTCGGTTGCCGCTCTGGTTCCTAGGGCAGAAATCGAAGGCGAGATGGGAGACTCACACATGGGTCTTCAGGCAAGGCTTATGTCACAGGCCCTTCGCAAACTAACAGGTGGACTCAGCAACACAAACACCACCATGATCTTTATCAACCAGCTACGCGAGAAGATTGGTGTCTTCTTCGGAAGCCCAGAAACCACCGCTGGAGGAAAGGCCTTGAAGTTCTACGCTTCTGTTCGACTAGATATCCGTCGAATTGAGACTCTAAAGGACGGCACCGAAGCGGTTGGAAACAGAACCCGTGTCAAGGTAGTCAAGAACAAGATGGCTTCGCCTTTCAAGCAGGCCGAGTTCGACATTATTTACGGAACTGGAATCTCTCGCGAAGGAAGCTTGATTGACTTTGGTGTTGAACACGAGATCGTCAAGAAATCTGGCGCCTGGTACACCTACGAAGGCGAGCAGCTTGGTCAGGGTAAAGAAAACTCCCGCAACCACTTGATTGAAAACCCAGAGGTTGCAAACGAGATTGAAAAGAAGATCAAGGCCAAGCTTGGCGTTGGTGTTCCAAGAGCGGTAGCTGATCTTCCAGTAGAGGAAGCTCCGGAGGCACCTAAGAAGGCCGCCAGCGCAAGCTAGCCATGCTCTCGTCGGTAGATAACCTCGAGGAACGTGCTCGAAACATTGTTCTGAAGCTACTCGAACGAGGACCCAAGTCCTCGTTCGAGTTAGCCTCAGCGCTTGAAAAGCACGAGATCCCGGCTGAAATTGCCAATCACGTTATTGCTAGGTTTACCGAAGTCGAACTAATTGACGATGCCGCATTTGCCCAACAGGTAGTTGATGCATCTAGGCGAACCAAGGGCCTTGCTCGCTCCATGGTCAAGCGCAAGCTTGCCGACAAGGGCCTTGATAAGGAAATAATTAACCAGGTAGCAGATGAGATCTCAGACGAGGACGAGCTAGCCGTTGCCACCGAGGTAGCCATCAAGCGACTTGGTCAGCTCTCGAAGCTTGAGCCAGAGGTGAGAAACCGCCGATTGATTGGATTCTTGCAACGACGCGGTTTTGGCTCCGGAGTAGTTTTTGCAGCCATTAGGGAAGCAGAGGCACACGCGGTAAAATCAGGATTCTGATGCTTACCCAAACCCGCAGCTACGAAGTGAGAACTTACGGCTGCCAAATGAACTCCCACGACTCGGAGCGGCTATCTGGCCTGCTCGAGGACGCCGGATACCACCAGGGCACGCCGGGAGAAACCGATGTTGTCATTTTCAATACCTGTGCTGTTCGGGAGAACGCCGACAACAAGCTTTACGGAAATCTTGGAACCATGCTTGCCAAGAAGGAAGCCAATCCTGATTTTCAAATTGCAGTTGGAGGCTGTCTAGCCCAGAAGGACCGCGACACCATCATCAAAAAAGCCCCATGGGTTGATGTTGTCTTCGGCACACACAACATGGGATCTCTGCCTACTTTGTTGGAGCGGGCTCGTCACAACCGTGAGGCTCAGGTTGAAATAATCGAGGCGCTAGAGACATTCCCTTCAAACCTGCCGACCAAGCGAGATTCCCTTTACGCAGGTCTTGTATCAATCTCAGTTGGCTGCAACAACACCTGCACTTTCTGCATCGTGCCGCAGCTGCGTGGTAAGGAAAAGGACCGCCGGCCTGGAGAAATTCTTAGTGAAATCAAGGCTTTGGTCGAAGATGGCGTGATTGAGATCACTCTTTTGGGTCAGAACGTCAATACCTACGGTGTTGAGTTTGGTGACCGTGGTGCCTTTGCGAAACTACTTAGGGCTTGTGGGGAAATCGAAGGCTTGGAGCGTGTGAGATTCATGTCTCCTCACCCAGCGGCCTTTACCGATGATGTAATCGATGCGATGGTGGAAACTCCAAACGTGATGCCACACCTTCACATGCCTCTGCAGTCTGGATCCAACGAAGTGTTGAAGAACATGAAGCGAAGCTATAGAAGCGACAAGTACTTAGGGATTCTTGATCGGGTTCGCAAAGCCATCCCTGACGCCGCGATCACCACAGATATCATCGTGGGTTTCCCCGGTGAGACCGAGCTAGACTTCCAAGACACAATGAATGTTGCAACCGCAGCAGCATTTTCAATGGCTTACACCTACCAATACTCAATTCGTCCCGGAACCCCAGCCGGTGAGATGACGAATCAGATTCCCAAGGAAGTAGTTCAGGATCGTTACGAGAGACTAATTGCTCACGTAAATGAAATCGCTTGGCAAGAAAACAAGAAGCAGCTGGGCAAAACAGTTGAGGTTTTGGTTGCCAACCACGAAGGCCGTAAGGACTCGCAGACTCGCAGACTTACCGGTAGAGCACGAGACAACCGTTTGGTGCACTTTGAAACTCCCGCAAATCAGCCCGAAGCAAGACCTGGCGATTTGGTCACAGTCACAGTCACAGAAGCAAAGCCGTACTTCTTGTTTGCCGACCAACCTGCCGCTGGATTCTCAGTCCAGACAACCAGGGCTGGAGATGCATACGAGAAAATGAGCAACGCGTCGTGCGAAACGGATTCTGCGAGCACCCTGAGCGTAAATCTTGGCTTCCCTACTCTTCGCGCGAAGTAAATGAGCTCAAAACTTATTGCCGTGGTCGGTGCCACCGGCACCGGCAAGAGTGAACTGGCAATTGGTATTGCAGAGCGCATTTCAAAACTTGGACTAGAGGCTGAAATTGTCAATGCGGATGCAATGCAGCTTTACAAAGGTATGGACATTGGCACTGCCAAGCTTCCGATTTCGGAGCGCAGAGGAATTTCCCATCACCTAATTGATGTTCTGGATATCTCTCAGGAATCTACTGCCGCGGAATACCAGAAACTTGCACGTGCAAAGATTCTCGAGCTTCAGCAATCAGGAGTCGTTCCAATTCTGGTTGGCGGCTCAATGTTGTATGTAGCGTCATGTCTAAACAATTTCGAGTTCCCAGAGCGGGATCAGCAGCTGCGAGCTGAGTTAGAGCAGGAACTAGAACAACACGGTCCACTTCACATGCACCGAAAGCTTGCAGAACTTGATGAGCTTGCTGCAAGTCGAATAATCCCCGAAAACGGAAGACGTATTGTTCGGGCGCTTGAGATTGTCATGATCACCGGGGAACCTTTCGCTGCCGCATTGCCAGAGAAAACTGATTCTTGGCAACCTGTTCTCGAATTTGGGCTTCGAATGGAACGCGAGGCATTGCTTCCAAGACTCGAGCAGCGAGTTATTCGAATGTGGGAGCAGGGTCTCGTCGATGAGGTAGCGTCCTTGATTTCTGTCGGGTTCAGAGAGAGCAAGACTGCCTCGGTTGCTATTGGCTACGCTCAGGCCTTAGGTGAAATTGACGGCGAACTATCTCGTGAGGAAGCTATTGCTTCAACCGTTTTACTGACTCAACGGTATGCGCGGAGGCAAGTTAGTTGGTTCAAAAGAGACGAGAGGATTCAGTGGCTGGAAGCTTTGGATTCTGCTGTTTTAGATCAGGCAATGGCTGCCGTTGAAAACGATGGCATACTAGGCAATCCGTCCTAGGCTTTGTGTATGTCCAAAATCGCTTTCACTAAAGGCCACGGAACAGGCAATGACTTCGTTCTAGTGCTGGATGCCGAGGGTGCCCTGTCTTTGGGTAAGGCTCAGATAGTCAAGATTTGCGACCGCCACTTTGGTATTGGAGCCGATGGTTTGATTCGAGTGGTGAAGTCCGAGAACTTGCCAGAGGGAAAGGCCGTTCTAGCCGAGGAGCCAAATGCCATTTGGTTCATGGACTACTACAACGCCGATGGCTCTGCAGCTGAGATGTGCGGCAATGGAATTAGGGTGTTCGCAAAGTATCTTTTAGATCGAGGGTTGGCAGGAATCATCGACGGTGGAACACTTCCAGTTGGAACTCGGGATGGGGTTAAAGACATAACCAAATCAGCCAGCGGCTTTGCTGTTGACCTTGGCCGCTGGCGCTTGGATCCAGAGTCGCTTGTTGAGGTCACTGGTCTGGATGTAGCAAGACCAGCCCAGGGTATCGATGTTGGAAATCCCCACGCTGTTGTAGCTCTAGCCAGTGACAGTGAACTCTCAGCGCTTCGTCTATTGGATCCGCCATCGATTGAACCTGTTCCTGCGAATGGGGCCAACGTTGAGTTCGTCGTTCCCAAAGAACCGATGGTCCAGCAAGGAGTAGGGCACATCTCTATGCGGGTTTACGAGCGCGGTGTCGGGGAAACTCTTTCCTGCGGCACCGGAATCGCAGCAGCAGCTCTTGCAACTAGGTATTGGGCTGGAGCCAATGCTCCTAACCAGTGGCAGGTTAGCGTTCCAGGTGGGGTTGTTGGAGTAAGGATGTTTGCAACAGAAGATGGCGAGCACGTTGGAATCAGTGGACCAGCACAGCTGAGCTTCGACGGAGAAATAGACCTAGCTAGCCTCTAAGAAACTTTCATTACCTTTATTACTCTGTAGGTCTTGATTGACGTGTATCGAGAGACTTCGTAGTTTCCAGTTAGCTCCTCCGTGAGCCATTTTTGTAGAGAGTCTGAACCCAAGTTCTTTTGGACCACGAGGTAGGCCTCAGCCCCAACAGCCAGTCTTGGAAGCCACTCCAGTAGCAGCTCATGGAGTTCCTTTTTTCCAATACGAATCGGGGGATTAGACCAGATTCCGCCAAAAACTAGATTCTCTGGCACCTGCTCTGGAACAACTGCCGTGATGTTTGAAAGTCCAAGGTCTTTGGCATTTTTTGCTGTCAGTTCAACCGATCGCGTGTTTACATCAACTGCCCACACCTTTGTGTTCGGCCGAAGCTTGGCAAGGTTTAGGGCAATCGGGCCCCAGCCACAACCAAGGTCGAGAATATCTCCAGATTCCGGAGCCAGTTCCATCTGTTCAATCAGTACTTCGGTGCCAAAATCAAGTTGCGCGGGGCTAAATGTGCCAGATGCGGTTGTGACCTGAACCATCTCACCGGCAACGGGAATGATTATGGATTTGGGTTTTAGGGCACTGCCAGGTTCCTGTGAAAAGTAGTGGTCCTCGGACATAAGGTCAATCTATCCCAATTCTGATAACTAGGGTTGAAGTATGGAACCCGAACCAGAACGCGCATCAACAATGATTGATCGCATTCTTCGCCGTGATGAACGAGCGAAGCGATTCGGCGCAGGGGAGAGATCAAGTTTTGATGGAGATCAGCTTGATCTAGAAGAGCGTGGCGCACTTAAGCGAGTTGCTGGATTATCCACTGAGCTCCAGGACATCACTGATGTTGAATATCGTCAGCTGCGCTTAGAGAAGGTGGTACTGATTGGAGTTTGGGGTAAGGGCACGCTGCAGGATGCAGAAAACTCTATGCGTGAGCTTGCTGCTCTAGCTGAAACTGCCGGAGCAGAGGTTCTGGATGGTCTTTTGCAGCGAAGAGATTTTCCTGATGCTGCGAGCTACCTGGGTAAGGGAAAAGCTCAGGAACTCAAGTCAGTTGTTGCAGCTTGCGGCGCTGACACAGTTATTGCTGACACAGAGCTGGCACCAAGCCAGCGCAGAAACCTAGAGGATATCGTCAAGGTAAAAGTTGTGGACCGCACGGCAATCATTCTGGACATCTTTGCCCAGCACGCGAAATCTCGAGAAGGCAAGGCGCAGGTCGAATTAGCTCAGCTTGAGTACCTACTTCCTCGCCTTCGCGGTTGGGGTGAATCGATGTCTAGGCAGGCTGGTGGACAAGTTGGTGGCGGTGTTGGCATTGGATCACGTGGCCCTGGTGAAACCAAGATTGAACTTGATCGAAGGCGCATCAACACTCGGATGGCAAAACTTCGCAAGCAAATCAAAGAGATGGCACCAGCCAGAGATACCAAGCGCGCCTCAAGATCAAAGAATCAAGTGCCTTCGGTGGCAATTGCGGGCTATACAAATGCTGGCAAGTCATCGCTACTAAACCGCATAACCAGCGCCGGTGTATTGGTTGAAAACGCGCTATTTGCGACCTTGGACCCAACCGTTAGGCGCACTGAAACTTCGGATGGGCGTGAGTACACGCTTTCTGACACCGTAGGGTTCGTTAGGAATTTGCCGCACCAGTTGGTTGAAGCTTTCCGGTCAACGATTGAGGAGATCTCCCATAGCGATCTAGTGGTGCATGTAGTCGATGCCTCTCATCCTGACCCGGGTAGCCAGATTCAAACCGTACGAGATGTGTTGGCTGAGGTTGAGGCAACTGACATTCAGGAGCTGGTGGTTTTCAATAAGTGCGATTTGATTGACGAGACTGAAAAGCTCGCCTTAAGAGGCATGGAGCCAGGCTGCCTACTGGTATCAGCTGCAAGCGGAGAAGGTGTCGCTGAACTACTTGAGAGAATAGAGTCGCTTCTTCCCAAGCCCGAGCTTTTTATGAAAGTGCTGGTGCCGTATTCTCGCGGAGATCTAGTTTCCAGAATTCACTCCGAAGGAAAAGTTGCAAAGTTAGAGCACCGAGAAACAGGCACATACGTAGAGACGCTTGTGAAGCCAGGACTGGCCAGTGAACTTGATGAGTTTGTCTTAGATGCTTCTTAGGACAGCAACTACTTTTCCAAGAATCACCGCGTGATCTCCTAGAATCGGCTCAAAGCTGGAGTTTCTAGGCAGTAGCCAGGTGTGACCATCTCTTTGTTTGAAAGTCTTTACGGTTGCTTCCTCTTCTAGTAAAGCGGCAACGATGTCACCGTTTTCTGCTGTCTGCTGTTGACGAACTACTACCCAGTCACCATCGCAGATAGCGGCATCAATCATCGATTCGCCAACTACCTTCAGAAGGAACAAGTCGCCTTTTCCAACCAGCTGTCTTGGCAGTGGGAAAATTTCTTCGATATTCTGCTCAGCTGTGATTGGCCCACCGGCTGCAATTCGACCAACCATAGGAACCATTGCAGCATCGCCAATAGGAGTCACGTTATCGATCTCATCGCCTGGGTCTGCCTCTAGTCCTGGAACTTCAATTAGGACATCAATTGTGCGAGGACGCTTTGGGTCACGGCTGATGTAGCCAGCTAGTTCCAGCTGGTTGAGCTGATGGGTTACAGATGATGGGGAGGAGAGGCCGACTTCGTCGCCAATTTCCCTCATGCTCGGGGCGTAGCCCTTATCTAGCTTGGATCGTTGAATGGCCTGCAGAATGCGCTCCTGCATAGCACTCAGGCTTGAAGCCCGGCGGGTCGGCTTTTTGGCGTCCATTTCACCCTCTCAAATAGGCCCAATTGGGCTGTTATCGAAACTTTATTCTAAATTGGGCTCTAAATCAAACACATTTTCGAAAGATTTACCAAATGCTTGACAAAATGTCGGTGGTTCCTTGTAATCTTGTTCTAAGTAGAACACTTGTTCGAATAACTCAAGGAAAGGCTCCAAAATGACCGCAACTCTAGCTCCTCTAGGCCAGACCCACCCAATGAGCCCAAAGCGCCGTGCCAGACTAGCCCGCACCCTATTCGTAATCAGCGCCTTGGCTCTGATGCTTGCTGGACTGGTATTCAACCAAAGTGCAGTGGCCACCGATCAAGCCGTGACCGGTTCGAATGCTTTCAACTACGTATCGGTAATGCCAGGTGACACACTTTGGCAGCTCGCAGAAATTTACTCGGAAGGCAAAAGCCAGCAGGACTGGATTGCTGAAGTGATCTTGCTAAACAACTTATCTAGCGCAACTTTGACAACTGGGGACAAGCTAGCTCTTCCATAAAACCGTTTTTTACTAGCGACTAATCTTGAGTAGTGGCTAGCCAACAAACATTCTCATTCTCCGCATCCAGCATTGGTTTCCTTAAGGCAAGCCAGTGAATCGGGCTGTTGCGATCCTAGACCTTGAAGTCGGAGATTTATCAGAATTCATAGCAGCGCTTGAAACTGCTGGTTCTAAAGTTGTGGTCACCAACCAGCGATCTGAAATCCTGAGCGCCGACGCCTTTGTTATCTATGGAACCGGCGAGTTTTCCTCGTTTGTGTCTGCGATTGATAAATCCAAAGCGGCGGAATTGGTTGACAGCAGACTAGCTGGCGGCAAAGCTGTGGCGGGGGTCGGTGCCGGTCTTCATGTTCTGTTTGAAAACTATGTTGCTGATAATCAAAACGCTCAGGGCCTGGCTCAATGGCCAGGCGTTATTGCAAGAATCAAATCTGACAGCATCCCTAAGGCCAAGATGTCAGAGGTTTTGGTGGCGAAGAACTCGAAACTTTTTCAAGGTATCGAGAGCGAGCAGTTTTTCTTCGACCAAACTGAAGCGGTGCTCGAGTTTAGCTTGCAGGTAGACCCTCCTTTCGTTGCACCAATGGTTAGCTATTTGAATCATGGCACTTCGTTCATAGCTGCGGTTGAAAATGGACCCCTAACGGGAATTGGCTTCTATCCAGAAAGATCTGGGGCTGCTGGAATAGCATTGCTGCGCAATTGGCTTGGGACGCTTTAGAAAGGGCATGAATTGTCAAAGAATCTAGAGTTGCTACCTGCCGTTGATGTTTCCAAAGGGTTGGCTGTTCGCCTTACACAGGGCGATACCAATACAGAAGAATCATTTGGCTCTGCACTGGATGCTGCACAAACTTGGATCAACGCCGGGGCGGAATGGATTCATCTTGTTGATTTAGACGCAGCATTTGAGCGCGGCGACAATCGCTCGGTCATTGAAGAAGTTATTTCGGGATGCAGTGGCGTGAAGATTCAGCTTTCGGGAGGAATTGTCGACCCGCAATCCTTGGAGGCCGCACTTGCTACCGGTGCAACCAGAGTGAACCTAGCAACACCTGCTCTTGCGGACCTGGAATGGGTGGAGAGGGTTATTTCGGAATTTGGAGATCGAATTGCAGTTGGTCTGGATGTTCGAGGATCAACACTTATAGGACGTGGCTCGAGCAAAGAAGTCGGCCAGTTGGAGGACGTACTGGAGAAACTGGAGCGGGCTGGCTGCGCTCGCTACATAGTCACAGACGTTTCCAGAGATGGCATGCTGCAAGGTCCTAACTTAGAGCTGTTACGTCAAGTCCTAGCAATCACTAATCGGCCAGTTGTGGCAAGTGGTGGTATCTCCTCGCTTGATGACATCGCTGCACTGAGTCAGCTTGTCTCGATTGGCCTGGAAGGCGCAATTCTTGGTAAGGCCCTTTACGCCAAGCGCTTTACTTTGGAGCAGGCGCTGGAGCTAGTTTCCAAGTGAACGAGAACATGAACCCAAATCGCTTTGCCGATTCGGCAGGCAGACCTTGGGAGGGGCGTAGCTTTGATCAAAATGCTTTTGCCGATGATGATGGCAAGGCCCCTGCCGCGTTGTTGGAGGCTATCAAGAAGTTTCGAGCCGGCGAAGTTGGAGCAGAAGTTGTTGTTGACCAAATTCGAGTATCCAGGCTTCTAGTTCCACTGCTTGCCAATCTCGGAGAATCCGAAGAAGGTGCTCACGGCCACAAAGTCGATAAGAGCGCTGAGCTTTCGATTGTGACTGTCAAATCTCCAGATGATCAGGATTCCCTAGTGGTTTTTTCCTCCGTTGAATCCATGACCTTTTGGAATAAGGAATCTAGGCCAGTGCCAACTGATGCAATCAGGGTCGCGCTCGCGGCAGCGTCCCAGATGAGCACACGAGTCGTTCTAGACCCTGGCAGCGAGAGCGAGTTTGTCATCAGGCGGCCTGCGATTGCAAAGATTGCTCAGTCACTGCCTTGGATGCGGCCTGAGAAAAACCCCGAGGTTTTGAAAGTGCTCAAGGACTCGATTGAGGGGGAGGGATTAGTAGTCGACGTACAGGCGGCAACTGCTGACCCGGAGTCCAGGCTCAAAGGCGCCGAACTTGAGGTTTCTTTGCAACTTCAGCCCGGTGCTGCCCCTGATCAAGTCAGGGAACTAATTGAGCGAGTTAGTAGCTTTTGGTCCAGATCCGAGGAATTTGCCTCTGCTGTGGACTCGGTTTCAATAAAGCTTCGGAGCTAGTTCACGGGCCCGGTGTATTTTTCACCAGGACCTTGGCCTGGAGCATCCTTGATGACACTGGCCTCCCGAAAGGCTAGTTGGACCTGACGCAGTGCATCCCGCAGTGGTCTAGCGTGGTGATCACCTAGGTCTGGGGCAGCAGCAGTTATCAAGCCAGCTACAGCTGTGATTAGCTTTCTTGCCTCATCGAGGTCGCCTTTACGGCCATCGGCTGCCAGCCCACACTGAACCGCAGCCACGCTTAGTAGGTCAACCGCGTAGCGGCCAATGACCTCAACGGCTGGCAGGTCAGAGATTTCGGTGATCTGGTCTTGAATCTTGTCGTATTCAGACAACTATTCTCCTTTGGTGGCTTTGATGCTAGGCTATCCCATGGCTCCGAGGTCTCACGATCTCGGTCAGAAGTGGATTAGTTTCCCACCCGCGTCCACCGCTTTTATAGGTTGCCGGGTAAAGCTTTTTTCGCATCTGCATTTCCCTGTGCGCTTTTGGCGTCCTTGGTGTGGCCAAAGGCACATCGATAAGGAGAACCAGATCAGCGATCCCCGCATCAATGACCGCATCCGTGTCCCAGAGGTTCGCCTCGTTGGAGCACTGGGTGAACAGGTTGGCGTTGTAAAAATCGAGGATGCTTTGCGTATGGCGCAAGAAGCAGACTTGGACCTCGTAGAGGTTTCACCACAATCCAGCCCACCGGTTGCGAAGCTTATGGATTTCGGCAAATTCAAGTATGAAGCTGCCCAGAAAATTCGTGAGGCTCGCAAGAACCAAGTGAACACTGTTCTAAAGACAGTTCGCTTCGGTTTGAAAATCGACGGTCATGATTACGGCACTAAGAAAGCTCAGATTGAGAAGTTTCTGAAAGCCGGCGACAAGGTGAAGGTGATGGTGGTTTTCCGAGGAAGAGAGCAATCTCGTCCAGAGATGGGTATCAAGTTGCTGCAGAAGTTGGCTGAAGAGGTGGCCGAGTTTGGCGCCGTTGAATCGACTCCTTCGATCGACGGCCGAAACATGGTCATGGTCATTGGTCCACTTAGAAACAAAGCTGAAGTGAAAACTGATGCAAAGAAAGCTGCGGATAAGGCTGCAAAAGCTGAAGCCAAAGCTGAAACCACCGAGGTAGTAGTCGAAGAGGCTGCAACGGAAACAGGAGAGAAGTAAATGCCAAAGCAGAAGACCCACTCGGGTGCCAAGAAGCGTTTCCGCTTCACAGGTAGTGGCAAGCTCATGAAGCAGCAGATCAACATGCGCCACAACCTAGAGCACATGTCATCTAGGCGTAAGCGTCGTTTGAACGCTGACCAGGTAGTTTCAGCTGCCGACTTTAAGACCATCAAGAAGCAACTCGGCAAGTAACCGACGATTTTTAGGAGTTAGAAAATGGCAAGAGTAAAAGGCGCAGTCAACTCGGCTAAGAAGCGTCGCGTTGTTCTAGAGCGCGCAAAGGGATACCGCGGACAGCGCTCCCGTCTATACCGCATGGCAAAGCAGCAGATGCTGCACTCACTTGTTTATGCATTCAACGACCGCAGGGCACGCAAGGGTGATTTCCGCAGACTTTGGATCCAGCGCATCAACGCAGCCTCCAGAGCAAACGGAATGACATACAACCGTTTCATTCAAGGTCTTGGTCTTGCAGGCGTGCAGGTTGACCGTAGGATTTTGTCTGACCTAGCAGTAAACGAGCCAGCGACCTTCGCGTCCTTGGTTGCTACTGCAAAGGCAGCACTTCCTAAGGACACTTCAGCACCTAAGGCGAGCTAACAAAATTGATTCAAGATCCCTCCCAAGCGGAAATAAAAGGGGTCGCAAAGCTCACAAAGAAAGAGGCCCGGTCAGAGACCGGGCTCTTTCTGCTTGAGGGACCTCAAGGACTGAAAGAAGCCTTAGAGCGACCAAAGCTAATTGAGAAGTTGTTTGCGACTGAAAGCTTTGAAGAAAAGTACTCAGAGTTGATTTCGCGCGCTCGAGACTCCCGGGTAAGCGTGAATATCGTTTCTGAAGGCGTTCTCAAGGAACTAAGCGACACCACAACCCCTCAGGGTGTAGTTGCTGTTTGCCAGCAGTTTCACGTTTCGATTGAGGATGTGCTAGCTGCAAAGCCAAAGCTGGTTGCTTTCTTGGCACAAATTCGTGACCCGGGAAACGCTGGAACAGTACTTCGCGCAGCTGACGCTGCTGGTGCGGATGCGGTGGTCTTTAGCAAGGGCAGCGTGGATATCTACAATCCGAAAGTTGTTCGATCAACTACCGGTTCGATGTTCCATCTTCCATTCGTTATTGATGCAGACATCGCATCGTCGCTCGAGAAGTTCAAGCAAGCTGGACTAGCTGTGTTAGGAGCTGACGTGGCTGGGGCATCACTTGCCACCATTGATTCGACTGAACTTGCTAAACCCACTCTTTGGCTGTTCGGCAACGAAGCATGGGGTCTAGAGCCTGAAGTATCGGCCTTAGCAGACAAGTTGGTGCAGGTACCTATTTTTGGAGCAGCTGAATCGCTGAACCTAGCTACCGCTGCCAGCGTTTGCATGTACGCGTCAGCCTTCGCCCAGAACAGCTAATCGGTAAACTTTAGAACTATGTCCAACTCCGAAGGTATTTCGCAGGCAGAGGTCGATAAGGCCATAGCTACTGCCCTGGCTGAAATCGCCAAAGCGGGCTCCATCGCAGAACTGAAGAAGGTCAAGGGTTCCATTCTTGGTGATGGATCTGCCCTTGCAGGCTTCAGCGCCAGATTAGGCAAGCTAGCTGCGGATCAAAAAGCTGAAGCGGGAAAAATTGTTGGCGGCGCTAGAGCTAAAGTCACCGAAGCCTTCGAAGCTAGAGAGCACGAGCTTTCGGCAATCGAAGAGGCCAAACTTTTAGAAAAAGAAGCCATTGATGTCACCGCCCTGGGTCGTATCGCCAGAACTGGCGCGCGTCACCCACTTAGCCTGCTGCAAGAAAAGATTTCCGACGTTTTTGTTGGAATGGGTTGGGAAATTGCCGAGGGACCAGAAGTTGAGAGCGAATGGTTCAACTTTGATGCTTTGAATTTCGACGCTGACCACCCAGCTAGAGCTATGCAGGACACATTCTTTATTGAGCCGACAGAGCAGAAGCTTGTTCTTAGAACACACACCTCACCGGTTCAGGTCAGATCGATGCTGGATAGGGAAGTTCCTATCTATGTATTGTGCCCAGGAAGAGTGTTCCGCACTGACGAGCTGGATGCGACTCACACACCGGTGTTCCACCAAGTTGAAGGTCTTGCCATCGACAAGGGCCTTAGCATGGCTAACCTCCGTGGAACTTTGGAGCATTTTGCACGAATCATGTTTGGTGAAGAAGCCAAAATTCGACTGCGTCCATCATTTTTCCCATTTACCGAACCTTCTGCTGAGTTAGATGTTTGGCACCCCGGCGCTAAGGGTGGAGCTCGATGGGTCGAGTGGGGCGGCTGCGGCATGGTAAATCCGAATGTGCTTCGCGCCAGCGGAATTGATCCTGAAGTTTATTCTGGATTCGCATTTGGAATGGGCATCGAGAGAACTTTGATGTTTAGAAACGAAGTCAGTGACATGCACGACATGGTCGAAGGCGATGTTCGCTTCAGCCAGCAGTTCGGGATGGTGCTCTAGATGAGAGTTCCACTGAGCTGGCTTGGCGAGTATGTCGATCTACCAAGTGATGCAACACCCGCTTCGGTAATGGAGCAGCTGGTACGAGTTGGATTTGAAGAAGAAGCTGTTCACACTTTTGATGTTTCTGGGCCACTGGTTGTTGGACAGGTATTGGAGTTTGTTTCAGAGCCTCAAGCAAACGGCAAAACTATTCGCTGGTGCCAGGTTCAAGTTGCCCCTGATGGCCAGAAAGCTGCAGATGGCGGAGCTTCTGTTCGAGGAATTGTTTGTGGAGCGGCCAACTTTGAAGTTGGAGACAAAGTAGTAGTGAGCCTTCCAGGTGCTGTGTTGCCTGGAAACTTTGTCATTTCTGCTCGCTCAACTTACGGCCACACCAGCGATGGAATGATTGCATCTGGGCGCGAACTAAATCTCTCTGATGATCACGACGGCATCTTGCGACTAGCCACAATGGGACTCGATCCAAAGGTCGGTACCGATGCGATTGAGCTGCTTGGCCTAGCTGACACCGCAGCAGAGATAAACGTCTTACCCGACCGCGGCTACTGCTTGTCTATTCGCGGAGTTGCAAGAGAGTATTCACACGCCACCGGCAGCAACTTCAAAGACCCAACCGGAAACGCCCAACCAGTTCCCCGTGAAGGCTTTGGACTGAGCGTTTCCGACAAGACGCCAATTCGCGGTCGAAAGACTTCGCAGAGTTTTATCCTGAGAACCGTCACTGGCATTGACGCATCGAAGCCAACTCCGACTTGGATGCGCTCCAGATTAAAGCTTGCTGGCATGCGCTCGATTTCCCTGGCCGTTGACATTACAAACTACGTGATGCTTGAACTCGGCCAGCCAGTGCACGCCTACGACCTAGACAAGATCAAGGGCGATTTCATTATTCGCCGAGCAACCAAAGGTGAAGTTCTCAAGACCCTAGATGGGCAAGAACGCAAGTTGCACGAGGAAGATCTGCTGATAACTGACGAGTCTGGCCCCATTGGACTAGCTGGTGTAATGGGTGGAGCTTCTACGGAAGTTTCAGAATCCACCAAGAACATTTTGATTGAAGCTGCTCACTTCGACGGAATCTCGATTGCCAGAACTGCAAGAAGGCACAAGCTTTTCTCGGAAGCCTCCAAGCGCTATGAGCGCGGGGTCGATCCAAAGGTTGGCGAGATAGCGGCTGCAAGAGTGATTCAACTTCTTGAGGAGCACGCTGGAGGAAAAGCTGGGGCTTTGGGTGCAACTTACTCAGACTTCGAGCCTGAAGCCGAAGTTTTCTTGCCTCACGGCTTTGCAAACTCTTTGATGGGCGTTGATTACTCAGGCGAGGAGATCGAGGCGGTTCTTCGGGCTATTGGAACGCAAGTTCACTCTGAAAAAGAAGGTCTTAGAGTTATAGCGCCGAGTTGGAGACCTGATCTCAGGCATAAGACAGATTTGGTTGAAGAAATTGCTCGAATCACCGGTTATGACCGCATTCCTTCTTTGCTGCCCGTAGCTCCTCCGGGCCGAGGATTGACCAGAGCTCAGCAGTTTAGAAGCACCGCGCTGAACTCACTTGCTGCAAGCGGTTGTACCGAGGTGCTTAGCTATCCGTTCGTTTCTGCGGCGTCTAACGGAATCTTTGCCGAAGCAGAGCAGGCGGTTTTGCTTGCGAACCCAATCCAAGAAGACGCCGGGCAACTGCGCATTTCTTTACTTCCAGGTCTTATTGAAACCGCTCGTAGAAACCTGTCCCGTGGGCTCACTGATCTAGCCATTGTTGAACACGGCTCGGTGTTTATTGCATCAAAAGCCAAAGCACCGGAGTTTCCAGAAACCTCTTCGAGACCCCGCG
>JBIJAI010000031.1:0-8630 GCA_044345815.1 Rhodoluna sp.
AGGACGTGTCCCTTGTCATCCCGCACCACCGCATAGCCCCTATCGAGGGTTAACTTGGGGGAGAGCGCTCTTACTTGTCCACGAAGCCCGGTCACAAGAAGGTGTTGCTTTTCTAAAGTGTTTCGAATCTGGCTAGTAAGGCTTAGTTCGAGTTGGGAAATCTGCAGAGCCCTTTCGTCAACCAGGGTGAAAGGATTTGCCAGAATCGGACGAGAGCGAATTCCAGAGATCATTTCAATCTGGTTTTGGACAAACCCAACGACCCGAAGACCAATTCGCTCTAGAGCCTGAGCAATCTTCTTTCGCTCTTCTACTACATCCGGAACAATTAGCTTGGCTGCATCGGTTGGGGTTGAGGCGCGAACGTCAGCGACTTCGTCAGTAAGTGGCCGATCGTTTTCGTGACCAATTGCGCTAACAATAGGTGTCTTACAGTTTGCTACCGCCCTAACCACTTTCTCGTCTGAAAACACCAGTAGGTCCTGGAAGCTTCCGCCACCTCGCGCCAACACAATTACGTCGACTTCTGGATCGGCATCCAGAAGTTCAATTGCCTTGATGATTTCTGGAGCTGCCTTGTCTCCTTGAACAGGGGTGTGCTGAACTTTGAAGCGCACCTGAGGCCACCGCGCCTTAGTGTTTTGCAGAACATCCTTTTCGGCATCACTGTTTGCTCCAGTGATAAGACCAATCAGGTTTGGCAGAAACGGCAGCGGCTGTTTGCGCTCGGGAAGAGTCAGGCCTTCCTTGATGAGTTGTTGACGTAGCCGCTCAATTCTTTCGAGCAGTTCACCAAGACCAACTTTTCGAATTGCCAGGACATCCATGCTGGTTTTTCCAGAGCGCTCCCAAAAATCTGGATGAACCAGCGCAACCACTCGATCGCCAGCAGTCAACTCACTTACTGCAGCTAGAACATCAGGTCTGCGGGAGTGAATGGAAAAGCCTTTGTCGGCAACTAGGTCTCTTAGCTCTCCAAAGAAAACGTCCTTCTTGGGGCTAATTTGAGAGATCTGTCCTTCTACCCAGACGTTGCCAAGTCGAGTAATCCACTCCTTTAGAGTGTTTGTGAAATTCGCTACCGACCAGGGGGTTTGTTCACTGGATACTCGGGATTCGGAGGATTCACCTGATTGGATCTCCGACATGGCTATTCCTTAGGGAGGGCTGATTATCTCTCGTAGACTTGGTATGTGACCGAAATCAACAATACCGCGACCCGTCGCGTCCTTCTGGCCGCTCCAAGGGGCTACTGCGCTGGCGTCGACCGAGCCGTTATCGCGGTTGAGAAGGCCCTTGACCATTACGGGGCTCCGGTTTATGTCCGCAAGGAAATTGTTCACAACAAGCACGTTGTTACAGGCCTTGAAAAGCGCGGGGCTATTTTTGTCAACGAGGTTGATGAGGTTCCGGAGGGCTCGGTTCTTGTGTTCTCAGCCCACGGAGTTTCCCCAGCCGTAGTGAAGGCATCGGAGGCGCGCGGTCTAAACACTATTGACGCTACTTGTCCACTGGTTACAAAAGTTCATCGTGAGGTCCAACGTTTTGCCCAAGAGGAATACGACATTCTGCTTATCGGCCACGAAGGTCATGAAGAGGTAGAAGGAACCGCTGGTGAAGCGCCAGATCATGTTCAGCTAATCGATGGAAAAGACGGTGTAGCGAACGCAAAGGTAAAGGATCCTAAGAAAGTCATTTGGCTATCTCAGACAACTCTTTCAGTTGATGAGACCATGGAGACAGTTTTGAAACTTCGCGAGAAGTTCCCAACTTTGCAGAATCCTCCAAGCGACGACATTTGCTACGCCACTCAGAACCGTCAGGTTGCCATCAAGAAAGTCGGTGCGGAATCCGATCTTGTTTTGGTTGTGGGATCAGCTAACTCTTCGAACACTGTTCGCCTGGTAGAAGTTGCTCTAGAAGCCGGTGCTAAGGCCGCTTACCGAATCGATTACGCGAGTGAGATCCAAGAGTCTTGGTTCGACGGCGTCGAGACCGTGGGTGTGTCTTCAGGAGCATCTGCCCCGGAAGAGCTAGTTGATGAAGTTCTTGAGTACTTGGCTAATCGCGGCTATGGAGCCCCAACAGAGATAACAACCGCCGAAGAAGATGTTCAGTTCTCGCTTCCGAAGGAGCTTCGAAAAGACCTCAAGAGCGCTGGTCAGGACACCAGCAATAAGGTCAAGCGCTCCTAGGAGCCAAAGTCTGTTTCTTTGTGTGGGTGACCGGTGCGGTCATAGGTGGTCCAAATACCGATTTGCTTACCCAGGTTGAATCTTCCGCTTCTCATCAATGAGCCATCTTTACGGAAGAATTTCCACGGGCCATGCATCTGGCCCTCCTTGAGTTTCCCTTTGTATCTCGGGTTGCCGTTGTCGTAGAACGGATCTCGCAACTTAGGCTGTCGCAGACTTTCCAGCAGATCCCAGCTGGGCAGCGGCTTCAACCACACGAGCAGCCATCGACGCTTCTGCTAGCTTGCCCCAGACTCTAGGGTCATAAGTTTTCTTGTTTCCGACTTCGCCATCAACTTTTAGTACGCCGTCGTAGTTTTCAAACATGTGTCCAGCAATTGCCCTGGTGAACGCATACTGAGTGTCAGTATCGATGTTCATTTTAATAACCCCGAAGCTCACAGCATCTGAGATTTCCTTGGCTGTCGAACCAGATCCACCGTGGAACACAAGATCAAACGGTAGGTTCTTTGAGTACTTCTGGCCAACTGCTTTTTGAATTTCATCGAGTAGTTCTGGGCGCAGCTGAACGCTTCCTGGCTTATAGCTTCCGTGTACGTTACCGAAAGTCAGCGCAGTCAGGTAGCGACCGTTTTCTCCAAGACCCAGTGCTTCTGCGGTAGCCATGCCATCTTCAACTGTGGTGAACAAGTGCTCACCCATTCCACCTTCAACGCCATCTTCTTCTCCGCCAACTACGCCAACTTCAATTTCAAGAATTGACCCTACATTTTTGGTCTGAGCAAGTAGCTCTTTAGCAATTTCTAGGTTCTCACCCAGCGGTACAGCAGAGCCATCCCACATGTGTGAATTGAAAAGGGCCTCTTGCCCGTTCTTTACTCGATCTGCGGAAACTGCCAACAGCGGGCGAACAAAAGCATCTAGCTGATGCTTCGCGCAGTGATCGGTGTGGAGTGCAACGGTGATGCCATATCCTTTAGCCGCTTCGCGAACAAAAGCTGCCATGGCCTGGGCACCGATTGCCATCGACTTCACACTCGCGCCTGACCAGTACTCGGCACCGCCGGTGGAAACCTGAAGAATCCCATCGGATCCTGCTTGCTGAAGTCCCTGCAATGCTGCGATGGCCGTTGAGGAGGACGAAACGTTAATGGCTGGATAAGCAAAGCCCTGAGACTTTGCTCTATCGAGCATTTCTAGGTAAGCATCTGGCGAGGCAACTGGCATCTCTAGTTCTCCTTGTAAATGGCTGGTTCTTTTAGCTTGGCTGATAGATCAACATCTTCGGTTAGGAACACCTCGGGAAGATTATCAATGTTGTCTAGCCCGCTGGTTGGCTGGCTTACCTTCACTGCTCCCCACTGAACCGCGGCCATAGCCCCTACTGGCACATTAAAGCTAACTCCAATGTCTTCGTGACCTTCTGGAAGTGGGTTTTTGGTGATTGCGGCTAGGAATCCTGCCAAGGTGGCATCACCAGCTCCAACGGTATTGATTACCTCAACCGGAGTGGTTCTAGTGCCCCAGGCTCTAGATTTTGTTACTGCCAGCATGCCGTCGGATCCCAGAGAAGCCAACACGCACTCAACACCGTGCGCGCAAAGCTCGCGAGCAGCTTCAATAACATCGCCGTTGGTTAAAAGTGAGCGCTTGACCGCTGACGCTAGCTCTTCAGCGTTTGGCTTCAAGATTGCTGGTTCACCTTGTCTAACCCAGTAGGCAAGTGGTTCACCAGAAGTATCTAGCGCTACGCGAACGCCAAGTTTGGCCATCCGTTCAAAAATTGGATGAAGATCAACAAATGTTCCAGTTGACTGATCAATCGGCAAAGCTCCTGCAACAACCAGCCACTTAGCGTCATTTTCTTTTACGGTTTGCTCTGTCAAGTCAATGACACGCACCCATTCTTCATGAGTGAGGGGCTTAGGAGCTTCGTTGATTTTTGTGGTTGGCCCACCGCGCTCTAGGACTGTGGTTGAAACTCGGATGGTACCTTCGATCCACATCGGAATTAGAAATTTCTTGGAACCGGTTCGCTCGAGAATCCCCTTCTCGGCATTTCCAATCGGAACTACTCCTGGGGCTTCAATGCCAGCCAAATGCAATGCGCGTGCGACGTTGATTCCCTTACCGGCTAGCTCCTCGCCAACTGAGTCAGCTCGGTTTACTGCACCTGGATGAAGGTTAGTAACTAGGTAAGTACGGTCAAGAGTTGGAGCTGGAGTCAGAGTCACAATTGGTGACTTTGCGGTGTTGCCAGACATGAAGGTTCCTTTGCGGATTATCAATGGGTCCGGAAATCAGAATTACCGGTGATTTTTCAGCTGCAAACACCTTTGTGAGCACTTCCTAGAAAGTATAGCCAACGCCCCTAGAGGTCCCCGATGGGCTTATTGGCCACAGAAAACCTAGTCTTTTTCGGTATTTCTCTGCAGTTCGCTGGCCGTGATGCTATCTGGCGCTGATTCTAGGGGGGTAGGCGAAATGATTTCATCGGTGCCCAACTGGTTCTCATCCAGGTCATTTAGTTTTCTGGCAGTGACCAAAACTCGAGATTCTAGGGAGGAGAGAAAGACGTTGTAGTCCTTCACGGTGGAGGTTATTGAACGGCCGAGCTTGTCTGCATGCTCGGCAATTTTGCCGATTCGCTCGTAGAGCTCTTTGCCAAGTTTGATCATGGTTCGAACCGAGCTCTCATCTGCGTTTTGGCGCCAGATGTAGTTGATTGTTTTTAGAACAGAGAACAAACTAACCGGTGACGCTAAGGCGACGTTTTTCTTAAACGCATATTCCAACAACGCAGGATCTGCATCTAGGGCTGCCGACAGTAGTGATTCAGAAGGAACGAATGCAATCACGAAATCTGGGGAAGCATTTAGTCCGGTCCAGTACTCTTTTCCAGAAAGAGCGTCGATGTGACTCTTCATCGCCTTTACGTGTGCAGCAATTAGTTCCGCTCGTCGCCTGGCGTCATCGCCTTCGGCAAGTTCTGAGATAGCTGAAGCTTCCTGGTAGGAATTGAAGGGAACCTTTGAATCAATCGCCAAAGACTTGCCACCTGGAAGGTTGATGATTAGATCGGCGCGACCAGAGCCACCATCTGTTGAAAAAGTTGCCTGCTCATTAAAGTCGGCATGCTTGATTAGACCTGCAAGTTCAACCAGTTTTCTAAGTTGAGTTTCTCCCCAGACTCCTCTAATCGAGTTAGAGGATAGAGCTTGAGAAAGCGCCTGAGTGGTCTTTCTAAGCTGGTCATCTGATGCGATGGCATTTTTTAGCTGCTCTTGAATCGTTCCGAATTGCTCGGTGCGCTCCTTTTCAAGAGCCTTTACAGATATTTGCATTTGCTCGAGCCTGTCCTTAACGGGAGCTAGCTCGGCGATCAAACGGGATTCTTCACGCTCTCTCACCTCGCGCTGTTTGCGATCCTCTTCGGCTCTAAGTAGAGCAGCATTGAGCCCCGCGACTGTGGCTTCGGCACTAGCGAGCTGGATTGCTAGCGAGCTATCGGATCCTTTGGTTCGAAAACGTAGGGAGGCAACGAGTGCTCCAATTACGGCGCCAATAAATAAGCCAATAGAGAGGTAGATAAGTTCCATGCTTAGAACTATGCCATTAGCCGGCGACAAGCCTGGCCAAGGACGCCCAAACTCAGAGACTGCTCAGAGATAGCTTTGTTGCTGCAAGTAGCTGGTCAAGATTTTCAGCCCCGTGTCGATCAGCGGCATGAATCACGATCCTGGAGCAGGCATCGCTATCGGCAAGAGCATTGTGGTGATCAAATTCCTCATGTCCGATGGCATACGCCACCTGGTTGAGTCGGTAACTATCCAGGTTGTAGGTCTTTCGGGAGATAAGTACCGAGCAGCTATAGCTGATCTTTGGCAGCTGAACTGAAATAGCCTCTGCCGAGGCCCGCAGCACACCCATATCAAACGAGGCGTTGTGCGCGATCAGCACATCCTCCCCGATAAAGGCCAGCATTTGCTCGAGCACATCTGAGTATTGCGGAGCAGATTCGATCATCTTGGGAGTTATGCCATGCACTGCTATGTTTCCGGCACTAAACCAGTTATGCATCCCCGGTGGCTGGAACAAAGACTCAAAGTTGTCCTCGATTCGTCCATTGCGCACCCGAACCAGCCCAACAGCACAAGGGCTGGCAGGTGAGTTGTTGGCAGTTTCGAAGTCGATTGCTGTGAAATCTAGGGACATACTAAACAGTCTGCCACTAGCCACCGACGGGTAGAGTGGTATCCCGTGGCTCTAACAATCGGAATCGTGGGACTACCAAATGTTGGTAAGTCGACCCTCTTTAATGCACTCACCAAGAACAATGTTCTGGCGGCGAATTACCCATTCGCAACCATTGAGCCAAATGTTGGTGTGGTGAATCTGCCTGATGCTCGCCTAGACAAGCTCGCAGAATTATTCAGTAGTGAGAAGATTTTGGCCGCCCCGGTCTCCTTTGTTGACATCGCCGGAATCGTTAAAGGTGCATCCGTGGGCGAAGGACTGGGAAACCAGTTCCTTGCCACCATTCGAGAAGCTGATGCTATTGCTCAGGTGGTTCGTGGATTTAGTGATTCTGATGTGGTTCACGTTGATGGCAAAGTCGAGCCATCCTCGGATATTGAAACAATCAACACTGAGCTGATTTTGGCTGACATGCAGACCCTGGAAAAAGCCAGACCACGCATCGAGAAGGAAATCAAAGGCAAAAAAGCTGAACCCGAAGCGCTTGCGGTAATTGACGAAGCGCTCGCAATTCTGAATTCAGGCAAACCGCTTTCTTCCAGCAAGATTGATTTGACTTCAATCAAGGAACTTGGGCTGCTAACCGCAAAGCCAATCATTTACGTCTTCAACGTGGATGAGTCAATCTTGACCGACCCAGCTAAGAAGAAAGCCTTAGCCGATTTGGTAGCCCCGGCCGAAGCAGTTTTCTTGGACGCCAAAGTGGAGTCGGAGCTAATTGATCTAGATAAAGCCGAAGCCGCTGAGCTGCTTTCATCTTTAGGACAAGACGAATCTGGCTTGGACCAACTGGCCCGAATTGGCTTTAGAACTTTAGGATTGCAGACTTACCTAACTGCTGGACCTAAAGAAGCTAGAGCTTGGACCATCAAGCAGGGTTGGAGTGCGCCGCAGGCAGCTGGCGTTATCCATACCGACTTCCAGCGCGGATTTATCAAAGCCGAAATTGTTTCCTTCGATGATCTTGTATCGACCGGCTCCATGGCAGAAGCCAAAGCCAAGGGCAAGGTGCGCATGGAGGGTAAGGACTACGTCATGCAGGATGGCGACGTAGTGGAGTTCAGATTTAACGTTTAGCCATGAAGCCTCTGTATTTCGTTGAACGCAAGTTCCAATTTCCAGTTGAGAGATTGTGGCGGGCGTGGACTAATTCAGCTGAACTAGAGAAGTGGTACTGCCCAGTATTTCTGACCGTTGTCCCAGGATCCGCAACCAGCGAAGCAGCTGTCGGAGGCACCTGGGCAATCGCCGTCGACGTGTCAGAAAATGGCTTCAACGCATACTTCTGGGGCAAGTACTCTCTTGTAGAGAAAAACCTAAAGCTCGTGCACGACTTGAATTATTCTCAGGACGAACTGGAATTCGCTCTTAGGGAACCCAGAGAAGATGCTCACCGAATTGAAATTGATTTCACCAAGGACGATTTGGGTACCAAGGTTCGGTTTTCCCAGTTTGGTGAAATGGATCAGGAGCAAGCCGAAGCTTCTAGAGAAGGTATGGAAAGCTACTTCGACAACCTTGAGGCCTATCTGGGCAATCCATGACAAGTAAAGAAGTTGATCGTCACCTAGCCAAGATTCAACAGCCCCATAGGTCTACTTTGGAGAAACTGCGTGCGTTGATCCGCGAGGAAATCCCGGCGGCCGAAGAGATAATCTCCTATGGATTTCCTGGCTACAAGCTCAACGGCAAAATCATCTGCGGTTTTGACGCATTCAAAAATCACTGCAGCTTCTTTCCTCACTCCTCATTAGTTATTCCCGAACTTGAGCAAGAGCTTGTAAATTACAAAACTTCAAAGGGAGCGATTCAGTTTGCTATTGATAAGCCACCACCGAAGACACTTGTCCGTAAGTTAATTCGAACCCGCATTCGACTGCTCAAAGAAGCAGGCGCTAACTAGCCCTTAGTTGAGTTGGAACTTTAGGCGGTGCTTACCTGGACCAAAATAGTCAGCCATCAGACCTACCTGAACAAAGCCATAACTTTCTAACAAACCTTGCATGGCAAGGTTGTTGGGGGAGGTCAGGCATGAAACGGCGACGAGGTAAGGGCTTTGCGCAAGTTCTGCTAGGAATCTATCCATAAGGGCTTTCCCAACCCCTTGGCCCCGATGGGAACTTGTGATGGCTAGTGTCAACAGTTCCCATTCGTTTGAGCTGACTTTGTCGAGTTGAA
>JBIJAI010000015.1:0-25520 GCA_044345815.1 Rhodoluna sp.
CAGTTGTTTACCTTCCAGAATTACTTGCGGCAAACTTAGCCATGATGCTGCTGATTTTGATTGGCGGTCTGCTCTACACTCTCGGTGCAGTGTTCTATGCGATGAAGCGTCCAAATCCATTCCCTGGACACTTTGGTTTCCATGAGATCTTTCACACTTTCACCGTGTTGGCGTTCATGTGCCACTGGACCGCGGTTCTTTTGATTTCGCTATCCCCGGTTTCTGGATCCTTCGCCTAGGAACTAGGTAAGTGGCTTCTCTGGCGGTGTTTGAAGCTGGGAGTTGCCGTTTGCGCCACCGCTTTCCTGTTCCTGATCCAGAAGCGCAGCAATCTCAGCTCGGTAGCGAACTCTTCTAATCCTTCTAACCAAATCCCAGATGATCAGTAGAGATACTGCTGCCAACCCAAAGGTCGCCAAGAAGCCAACAACGCCTGGGCTGTACCAGGTATCGTCAATGATTACTTCACCAGGGGTGGAAGTTTCTGAGTAAATCTTGAGAAGGTTCATACTTCAAGTATGAACCAAGAAACTCGGTTAACCTTAACCAGTGAGTGAAAATCTACTGGAGCAGCGCTATGGCCTTGGGTCTAGGCGAAAAAGGGACCGAGTTTTTGCAGTTTCGGTAGGCGTATTTGCACTGGTTGCCTTTCTGGTTTGGGCCGTGATTTTCACAATTGACGACGCTCAGAAGATAACCACCAGAGATATCGGGTTTACGGTCAATGATGAGTTTTCAACCGAAGTGGTTTTTGAGGTCACCAGAGATCCAGGTCTAAAGGTTCTCTGTGATGTCCAGGTGCTCAGCCAAAGCTATGCGGTAGTTGGATTTAAGACTGTTGCAGTTGCGGCCTCAGCCAACCGTTCGACTGTGATTTCCACGGTTGTGAACACTACAGAACTTGGCACCACGGGCTTGGTTGACAGCTGCCGTTGAAAGTAAGCTGTAAGGATTATGTCTGAATCAAACGAAGCCACCTGGCTTACCCAGGAAGCCTACGACCGTCTAGCCGATGAGCTGGAGTATCTGATAACGGTCGCCCGCGGCGATATCGCCAAGCGAATCCAAGAAGCGCGTGAAGAAGGCGACTTGAAGGAAAACGGCGGCTACCACGCCGCCAAAGAAGAGCAGGGCAAAATCGAGGCCCGCATCAACCGCATTGAGGAAATTCTGGCAACCGCTCAGGTTGGTGAAGCTCCAAAAGCTCACGGTGTTGTAGAGCAAGGGCTAGTGGTCACGGTCAACCTAAATGGCTCAGAGAAAAAGTTCTTACTCGGAAGTGCCGAGATCAACGATGACAGTGTTGAGGTCTATAGCCCTGATTCACCAATTGGAAGTGCGATTCTTGGCAAGAAAGTTGGCGAGGAGCTTGAAGTGTTTTTGCCAAATGGCAAAGCTATCTCGGTAAAGATTTTGGAAGTGGCAAACGCTTAGTCTTCGCGACGCTTTTCAAGTCTTGGTCGAAGACCAGCTTTTTCCAACGCCTTCACAACTTCCATTCTGTGCTCATGACCACTGGTTTCAACTGACAGGTTCAGCTCAACTTCACTAATTTGCAAGCCGTTGCCGTGTCTGGTGTGTAGAACCTCGACAACGTTGGCATGAGCTCCTGCAATAACCTCAGCGGTCAATGCCAACTGTCCCGGGCGGTCTGGAAGCATGACGGAGAAATTGGTGTACCGATCCGAGGCGGATAGTCCGTGGCGAATAACTCTCTGCAGAAGCAGTGGGTCCATGTTTCCCCCCGACAAGATAGCCACAGTTTTTCCCTTAGCTTTTGCCTTGCCGCTCATAAGTGCAGCAACTGCAACTGCGCCGGCAGGCTCAACGACCTGCTTGGAGCGCTCCAGAAGAACCAAAATAGCCTTGGCAATTTCATCTTCTGAAACAGTCACGACCTTATCGATGTGTTGCTTGATCAGCTCGAAAGGCACTCGCCCAGGTTTTGCCACAGCGATACCATCGGCGATTGTTGCGGTGCCTACTACCTCAGTGGGTTTCCCGGCCTTTAATGAACCTGGGTATGGAGCAACGTTTTCAGCTTGTACGCCGATAATGCGAACCTTCTTACCTCTTGCCTGAGCGGTGAGCTTTGCTGCTACAGCAACGCCGGCTGCTAGTCCTCCGCCTCCGATGGCTACAACGATTGTTGAGACATCGGGGTGCTGCTCCATAATCTCAACGCCGACGGTTCCTTGACCCAACACCACATCAATGTGATCAAAGGGTGGAATGAAAATGGCTCCAGTTTCTTTAGCCTGCTCTTGAGCTGCCTTTAGGGCTTCGGCAAAAGTTGCTCCAAACAAAACTACTTTGGCACCGTAGTTGCGAGTCGCAGCGACCTTTGGCAGAGATGCACCGAAGGGCATATACACAGTTGCTTTGATTCCAAGCTTCTTGGCAGCTAGCGCTACTCCCTGGGCGTGATTTCCTGCCGAGGCTGCAATCACTCCCATTTTCTTTTCTTCTTTAGTGAGTTTGCTCATTCGATTGAATGCACCGCGAACTTTGTAGGCTCCGGCTCGCTGAAGATTCTCACACTTTAGCCAAACCTCTTGGCCAACTAGTTCTGAAAGGTAGTGGGAGTGCAGAACTGGGGTCTCAATGGCAACTTGTCTAACGTTAGCCAGAGCTCTTTCGAACTCGCTCAGGGTAGGAACAACTACCGGAGGCTGGTTGGTCATTAGAGGCCTTTCGAGAAAACTACCTAGCCCCCAAGTTTAGTTTGGTTTGGCAGCTAGAACTTAGTCCCCATGGTTTGAATTCTCTCAATCCGCTTTGGAATCGGCGGGTGGGTTGAGAATAGGCGCTCGGTGAATCCAGGCCTAATCGGGTCATTTAGGAACATGTGAGCCATGGAGGCGCTGACTTTCTGCATGGGCTTTCCATACTGGCCTAGCTTGTTCAATGCACTCGCCAACCCCTCGGGGTACCTCGTGATCTCCACGCCGGTGGCATCTGCTAAGTATTCGCGCTGCCTGGAAACTGCAGCGCTAACAATTGGCCCGATAAACCAGGCAATCACGCTTGCCACCACTCCAATGATCAAAAAGATTGCACCGGCACCATCACGTGATTTGCTTCCCCCCGCAAAAAAAGCTGCACGAATAGCAAAGTCTGCAAGAATTCCAACCGCACTAACTAGTCCAAAGACGATAGTTGAAACGCGAATGTCGTAGTTGCGAATGTGGGCAAGCTCATGGGCCATAACTCCCTCTAGCTCGTTATCGTCCATGATCACTAGAAGACCTGTTGTGGCGGCAACGATAGCGTGCTCTGGATCACGTCCGGAAGCAAAAGCGTTAGGGGCTGGGTCATTGATGATGTAGACCTTAGGCATGGGGATTCCCTCGGCTATAGAGAGATTCTCGACAGTGCGCCACAATCTTGGGTTGTCAGATTTTTGTATTTGAACAGCCCCTGTCATACCGATGGCGATTTTGCCTGCCATGTAGTACTGGAAGATCGTGTAGACCAAAACAAAGCCAACAATAAATAGTGCTGATGAGCCGTTGCCTGAAGCGGTTCCCCACCAGATTGACAGTCCACTAAGCAAGGCAACAAAAAGCACCACGATGATTATCGTGTTGCGCTTGTTGGCAGCTATCGCTGAGTACATAGATTCAGTCTATAAAACTAGAAGCTGGCTTTAGGTGGTTCAGCGATGCTTGCGCTATCTGCCACCTCGAAGAATTCACGCTGCGGGAATCCAAGGGATTTCACAAAAAGATTTTGTGGGAACTGCAATACCTTGGTGTTTAGTTCTCGGACTCCACCGTTATAAAAACGTCTCGAAGCCATGATCTTGTCTTCGGTGTCGCTAAGTTCCGCCTGGAGCTGTAGAAAATTCTGGCTTGCCTGAAGCACTGGATAGGCTTCTGCAACTGCGAACAGCGACTTCAGTGCCCCCTGGAGCATGTTCTCGGCTTGTCCGGCTTGCTCAGGATGTGCAAGTGCGTCTGGAGAAACGGTGGCAGCTCGCGCTTCCGTTACCGCTTCAAACACCTGGCGCTCGTGGGAAGCGTATCCCTTGACTGTCTCAATCAGGTTCGGGATTAGATCAGCGCGACGCTTTAGCTGAACTGTGATATCGCTCCAAGCCTCATCAACTCGAACGTTTAGAGCTACTAGGGAGTTGTAGGTTGACCAAAGCCAAAGCCCTATTAGAAGAGCTAGGCCCAAAACTACAAGTAGTGCGATTTCCACGTTTACCCCTTACAGAGAGTTTGTCTACTTGAAATGCTAAGCCAGGCAAGAGGTAATTTGGGGCCTTGTTGACTTCATCTCAGCAAATCCGAAGCTAGGCCCTACCGGCCGATCTATCGTGCCCCCGATGGGACTCGAACCCATACTGTGACGATTTTAAGTCGTCTGCCTCTGCCATTGGGCTACGGGGGCCGCAATCACCAGAGTCTAGTTCTTAGGTCTGGAAGCCCAGGTCTCAAAGGCTAATCGAGGTTGCTTCACGGCGTCGATTGACACTACGTCGCGACGAAGAAGGAAGTTTGAGATCCAGCCGCTGAAAACGCGAATCTTTCTTTCCCACATCGGCATAGCAAGGCCGTGGTATCCACGGTGCATAAGCCAAGCCAGGAAGCCAGTAATCGCAAGGTTTCGATACTGGAAAACCCCAACACCAATTCCAAGACCAGCAACTGCTCCCATGTTCTTGTGGTGGTAATTTTTGAGTCCATCGCCACGAAGCGCCGCGACCAAGTTCTTTGCCATGAGCTTTCCCTGACGAACAGCGTGCTGAGCATTAGGAACGCAGTAACCGCCAACACCATCTCCTGAAAGATCAGGCACGGCTGATACGTCTCCGCAGGTCCAAGCTCCTTCAATCACATTCTCGCCATCGACTACTCGAAGAGCAGCGTTAGCTGTGATGCGGCCACGCTCATCGGTTGGAAGGTCAGTGTGCTTCACAACCGGGTTTGCCATAACTCCTGCTGTCCAAACGATTGTGTCAGCACCAAACTTTTCACCAGTGGATAGCTCAACCATGCCGTTATCGGCAGATAGCAACTGGGTGTCTAGGTGGATCTTGGCGTTTCTGTCTTGAAGGTTCTTGATAACCCAGTGGCTGGTCTTTAGAGAAACCTCAGGCATGATGCGGCCCATGGCTTCTACCAAGTGAAAGTTAATGTCTTCAAATTTCAAAGTTGGGTAGTAACGCAATAGATAAGTTGCTAGAGATAGCATTTCGGCGAAAGCCTCGATACCTGCGAACCCTCCACCAACAACAACAAAAGTCAAAAGACGGGCGCGCTCCGGACCTTCTGGAAGGTTTGAAGCCTTGTCAAAGTTGGTCAGAATCTTGTGTCTAACCTCGATTGCTTCTTCGATGGTCTTCATTCCGATCGCGACCTCAGCAACACCAGGAATAGGGAAGGTTCGAGAAACCGCACCTGCGGTTACTACAACGTGGTCATACTCGCGATCAAAAGGCGCAAGACCAGGAACCTCGATTGTCACCTTTTTATTGGTGTGAGAAACGTCTGTGACTCTTCCAGTGATGATTTCAGTTCTTTTCAGATGCCTGCGGTGTGACACCACTGCATGCCTTGGCTCTATTGAACCGGCAGCTACCTCTGGAAGGAATGGCTGGTAAGTCATGTAAGGAAGTGGGTCAATCATGGTGACCTCTGCCTCGTTTTTACCGAGGTACTTCTCTAGCTTTCGTGCAGTGTAGAAGCCGGCATAGCCTCCGCCGACAATAAGAATTCTTGGCATTGGTCTAATTTACTACTTTCGCTTATTGCTCTTTGGGCCTTTGGCTGCGGGCCGAAAGGCGAAATACAAAAATGTGGCTAATAGCCCTAACCCAGCATAGCCAGCCAACGGCAACCAAATGCTCGGTTCAATGGCGACAGGGGTACCAATTTCTGTAACCGGGGTGTCAAATGGGGTGACAATTTCTCCTGGGCGCACTTCCTGAGGTTCCTGCTCTCGATAGAGTCTTTCCCATTCAGATAGCGAACCCAGTGGATTTTCAGACACATCAGCAAGCTCCATCTTCAAGGCAGCCTCCGCATCGATTAGACCGTAGCCATATGTACTGGAGTAGTTCTCAAAACCATTCTTGGTGGCCGATTGAATAACTCGGTTGACCACATTGGCTGCATCCATCTCGGGGTACAAAGATCTGATCAAGGCAACCATTCCAGAAACAATTGGGGCAGCACCGCTGGTTCCCGACCAGATTCGATACTCCCCTCCCGGGTAAGCGGCAACCAAATCTTCTGACGGTGCAGTGACACCAATTGTGAATCCACTAGTTGAAGAAAGCTCACTGGCAGTGGCATTGATATCCACTCCAGCAACTGCAATGACACCTGGAATTGTGGCTGGTGCAGATACTTGCTCTGTCCCATCAAGTCGGTTTCCAACTGCCGCAACGATAACTACATCTTTTTCAAAGGCATACAAGAAAGCCTCATCCCAAGACTCTGGCCATGAAACTGAATTCCTAGTTAAGGACAGGTTGATGACTCGAGCGCCGTTGTCAACAGCCCAGATGATTCCTTTCGCAACTTGGGAGTCGGTGTCAACACCGTCTACCCCAAACGCCATCGAGACTGAAAGCAGTTGAGCCTTTGGTGCAGTTCCCAATACTCCAGCCGACTCATCGTCTGGATTTCCCCTTCCGGCAATTAAGGATGCCACCATGGTGCCGTGATAACTGTTTTGCCCAACGGGGGTCAAGCCGTCTACTGAACCAAGACCAGAAACATCTGTACCGCCAACAACTGCTCCCTCAAGAGCTGGGTGGGATGCGTCGATACCGGTGTCAATAACCGCAACTTTGACTCCTTGGCCCTGACTTAGGTTCCAAGCTTTTGTGAAGCCGTAGTCACTTAGCCAATACTGCCGATCGCGCACTGGATCCGCCGAGACAGACTGAGGGGTTGAGGCAATTACAAGTGCAATCAAAATTCCAGTTATTACTTTTCGCATACGCACCGATTCGGAGACCAACTGCAAGCTTCAAGTGCCAAATCCCCAATTGGGTTAAGCCCTGGGCCTTTCGCAAGTGAATGTGCAACCAAAGAGTGCAAGCATTTAACGCGAAGTGGCATTCCGCCTGCTGAGATGCCGTCGATTTCCTCAACTTCTCCTAGAAGTTTTCGGTCCGCGAGATAACTTTCGTGAGCAGCTTCGTACGCGGCTGCTAGCTCAGGCTCCTCGGACAATCTGTTTTGAAGTTCGAGCATTAGACCCGTGGCCTCGAGGGTGGATACGGCGGAAGTGGCAGCAGGCAGAGTCAAGTAGTAGACGGTAGGAAATGGTGTTCCATCTTCCAGCCTTGGTTTAGTTTGAACAACAACTGGGTTTCCACAAACGCACCTTGCGGCAATAGCAACGATGTCTCGGGCGGGACGACCAAGCTGGTTTGATACAGACTCGATATCTTGTTCAGTGACGTTAGTTAGTGACACTGTCAATTTCCTGATTGGGCTGTTCAAGTCCTGCCCTAAGAGCCGACTCCAATAGTGAATCAATCCAGTTATCTTTACTTGCTAGGACCTCAGCGCTGAATCCACTGCGCTTGCGCTTTTCTGCAAGCATTGCGCCAACCGTTCCAGAGGTATCAGATACATCGATGCCATCAGCATCCATCACAAGAAAGCTCACTTCACCAGGCATTACAAAATACAGCCGGTCTCTTGCTTGGGCTCTGATGTAAACCTCGTCATCCCATCGAAGACGCTCGGCTTCCATATCTTCAAGTTCAACTTTGGCTTGTTCAACAAGTGCTTTGTAATCCGCAATTTCTTGGCGCTGTTCATACCAAATCTGCACGCTTGGTGCGAGGGTGAAAATTCCAACGAGAATTACTGCCAGTAGGGCTAGCGTGTAGCTGTTTAGCCGACCGGTGATTCTCATCATTTATTCCTAGCGGAAGTTTTTGAAAGCTTTAGCTCCAGGGTAGTAAGCGGCATCTGACAACTCTTCTTCTATACGCAGAAGCTGGTTGTACTTCGCCACTCGCTCGCTTCGGGCCGGAGCGCCGGTTTTGATCTGACCGGCGTTTGTGGCCACGGCTAGGTCTGCAATAAAAGTGTCCTCGGTCTCACCAGAGCGGTGGGAGATGATTGCGGTCATACCGTTTTGCTGTGCCATAGCTACGGCATCAAGCGTCTCGGTTAGAGTTCCGATTTGGTTGACTTTCACCAAGATGCTGTTAGCTGTGCCTTTTTCGATACCGGTCGCTAGACGCTTAGGGTTTGTCACGAACAGGTCGTCTCCAACTAGTTGAACCTTGTCGCCAAGTTTGGCCGTCATTGCAGCCCAGCCATCCCAGTCGTTTTCATCAAGTGGGTCCTCGATTGAAACAAGCGGGAATGAAGCTACTAGCTCTTCGTAGTAAGTAATCATTTCGGCAGAAGTACGTGCCTGACCCTCGAAGTGGTACTTGCCATCCTTGTAGAACTCAGTTGCGGCAACATCTAGCGCAAGAGCGAAATCAGTTCCTAGCTTGTAGCCAGCTTTCTCAATTGCTTCAGAGATTAGCTCTAGAGCTGCACGGTTGGTTGGAAGATCTGGTGCAAAGCCACCTTCATCTCCAAGTCCAGTTGAAAGCTTCTTGGACTGAAGAAGTGCCTTGAGTGAGTGATAAACCTCAGCACCCCATCGAACTGCCTCTGAGAAAGTTGGCGCGCCAACAGGAACGATCATGAACTCTTGGATGTCCACACCGTTGTCAGCGTGTGCACCACCGTTGACAATGTTCATTAGAGGTACAGGAAGTGTATGTGCGTTTGGTCCACCAAGGTATCGGTACAAAGGCAATCCACAGCTATCCGCTGCTGCTTTAGCAACGGCAAGTGAAACTCCAAGAATGGCGTTAGCGCCCAAGTTTGACTTGTTATCTGTTCCATCAAGTGAGATCAAGGCTGCATCAACGAGTCGCTGATCGGTGGCATCAAAATCAACCAGAGCTTCGTCAATTTCGCCGATAACCTTTAGAACTGCCTTCTGGACACCTTTACCTAGAAAACGTGACTTGTCGCCATCTCGCGACTCGTGAGCTTCGAATGCACCTGTTGAAGCGCCTGATGGAACTGCGGCGCGACCAAATGAATCGTCATCGAGTAGTACCTCAACTTCGATGGTTGGGTTTCCTCTTGAGTCAAGGATTTCTCTGGCGCCAATAGCTTCGATAAGTGACAAGTGGTTTCTCCTTAGAAGAGTTGAAATAGTGGCCGATCGGCCTCAAGAAACATCGTCGTTCGCTCTGGTTCTAGTTTAGTTTGAGGAGCCTATTAGCTAGCCAATTGGCTTGATCTTTAGGCCCGCAAAGCCCTTCTGAGGCTCATCCAACACAGCAAAAGAAGCAAACCCTTGGGCCTTGAGTGAGTCAAGCAAAGCGTTCAGCTTCTTTGGGCTTGGCTCGAGTCTGACAAGGTACCCGGCTGCAATTGCGTCAGCCTGGGTTGAAAGTGCGGCTTGTTGATCTTTTGAATCAAAGACCAATACGAGTGAGTTGGAGGTGGCGGGAGAATCGGAGACTAACTCGGCAACTCTTTCAAAACCGATTGAAATTCCAACTGCCGCAACATCTGTTCCGAGCCACTTACCAACCATGCCATCGTAACGTCCGCCTCCACCAATTGAAGAGCCAGAAGCTGGATGTTCAATTTCAAAAATTGAGCCAGTGTAATAACCCATTCCTCGAACCAAAGTTGGATCAAACCGGAGCTTTCCTGGGTGCAACTTTTCAACTGCTTCAAAAATTTCTCTAAGTGATTCTGGGGTTTCGCTGGAGGTAGCAATAGTTGATAGCCAACTAGATGTTGCCTGCGCTACTTTGTCGCCGAAGCGCTCCTTCATCTCTTCAGTGACTCCATCAATTCCAAGTTTGTCCAACTTGTCGATGGTTATCATGGCCTTTCCGTGGTCGGAAGCGGCAACACCCAAGGCAGAAATTGAGCTGCTAAGTAGTTCACGGTGGTTGATGCGAACCTTTGCATCTTTAATTCCAATTGCAATTAGGGCATTGAGGCTAGCGTTTAGAAGTTCGATTTCGGCAAAGTAAGTTTCATCACCAATGGTGTCTATGTCGCACTGAACAAACTGACGGTAGCGACCTTTTTGTGGGCGCTCAGCTCTCCATACCGGCCCGGTCTGGATTGCCTTGAATACCTTTGGTAGTTTTGCGTGATTGGTTGCGTAGTAGCGAGTCAAAGGAACGGTCAGGTCGTACCTAAGCCCTAGATCCGATAACTGGTCGGCATCCTTACCTAGGGCCTGTTCTAGCTCTTCGCCACGTTTAAGAACTCGAAATGCCAGCTTCTCGTTGTCTCCGCCATCTCCGGAACTTAGGCGCTCAATAGCTTCCAGTGCTGGTGTCTCTATTTCCTGGAAACCATGAGCCGCGTAGGTTCCGACAATTTTGGACAACAAATCATTGCGCACGCTTTTTTCAAGCGGGAGAAAATCTCTCATTCCGCGCGGAGGATTGATTTGCGATGCCATGGCCTCAAGTCTGGCAGACCAGGGCAAAAAAGCCTGGATACCTCAGGGCTTTTCTTTGAGCTAAGCCTTGCCAACTACTCCGGCATCAAAGTCATCGCTAAGTTCAAAGGCTCTGATTTCAACTTGGAGCTCTCGAATCGTTTCACGCAATGCTCGCTCCGCGTCCAAACCTTGATGCTTTGCTGAAAGAACCAATGCAAGCAGCAGCCCTCCGAGTTGATCTTCATCCTCAAGCGCAAAAGCTGGGGTTGCCTCGGATTCCAAGACGCCAAGTTTCTGAGCTTTGCCAATTACCTTGTCAGCAAGCAGCAGAGCTGGGAGTGAGCTAGGAATTCCATCAAGCACACTTTGACGTTCAGGCTTTTCCTTCATCTTGTGAGCGTCCCAGCTCTTCATTACATCGTCGCCAGTTTCGGCCTTGTATTTCTCGAGCTCCTCTGGGGTTCCAAACACGTGAGGGTGTCTGCCCTTCATCTTTGCAATTGATAGCTCGGCAACGTCTTGAATATTAAATGGCTCCCCCAGTGAACCAGACTCGGCAAGGTCAGAGTGGAAAACTACGTGGTAAAAAACATCACCTAACTCTTCGAGAATTTGCTGGCGATCGTTTGACTCAATAGCGTCAATCAGCTCGTAAGTTTCTTCGATGAGGTACTTAGCCAGTGACTGGTGAGTTTGTTCGGCATCCCAAGGGCAACCTCCAGGTGCTCGAAGCGTACGGGCGGTCTCGATGAGTTCATCAATCTTTGTCATTTACATCTCTTCCCTATGGAGGTTTGCAACCACTTCAAAAATTTCCCTAGCGAATGCAATTAGCTCTTGGCCCGAAACTACTCCATCAGCCGAGCTCGGAATCGGAAGCTGAAGGGAATTCGCCGATTGCAAATACTTTAGCCCTTGATATTGCCTGCTCAATTGCACCTGCTGCGACTCGGTAAGAACTACTGGCTGAAGCCTGGCAACGGAAGTAAGCAGGTTGACATCCTTGAGCCCCACTCGATTGGCAATTTGTCGAAGCTCGGTAACCTCAATCAGGTTTTTCACCTGCTGAGGAGCTTTGCCATATCTATCTTCCAGTTCAGCCAAAATCGAATCCAAAGTTGCCCTAGTACTGGTTTCGCCTGATGCTGCACTTAGCTTGTGATAGGCCTCTAGTCTGAGCCTTTCTGAATCTAGATAGGTGTCAGGAATGTGAGCATCAATTGGAATCTCAAGTTTCAGCTCCGCTGGCGAATCCAGCTTGATTCCCTTAAATTCTGATACTGCTTCGCCAATCATGCGAAGGTACAGATCAAATCCAACGCCAGCGATATGCCCTGACTGCTCTCCCCCGAGCATGTTTCCAGCGCCTCTAATCTCTAGGTCCTTAAGGGCAACCTGAATGCCGGCGCCAAGCTCGTTGTTCTGAGCGATAGTCGCTAGTCGATCGTGAGAGGTTTCACTAAGTGGCTTGGATGGGTCGTAGAAGAAGTATGCATAGGCACGTTCTCTGCTGCGCCCAACTCGTCCACGAATTTGATGAAGTTGCGATAAACCAAAGTGTTCCGCGCGATCAATGATCAAAGTATTGGCATTTGGTATGTCAATTCCGGTTTCGATGATGGTTGTGGAAACTAAAACGTCAAATTTCTTATCCCAGAAATCAACAACAACTTGTTCAAGTGCCGCCTCGGGCATCTGACCGTGCGCTACCGCTATTCGCGCCTCGGGGACTAACTTGGCAAGGTCATTTGCGGTTTTCTCTATGGTTGCAACGCGGTTGTGCACAAAGAATATCTGGCCTTCTCTGATCAACTCGCGTCTGATTGCTGCCGCTACCTGTTTCTCGCTATAGCCACCGATAAAGGTAAGTATCGGATGCCGATCCTCAGGAGGGGTAGCCAGAGTGGACATCTCTCGAATTCCCGTAATTGCCATCTCGAGCGTTCTTGGAATTGGGGTTGCGCTCATCGCCAATATATCAACGTTGGTTTTCATAGCCTTGAGTTTTTCTTTATGCTCAACGCCGAAACGTTGCTCCTCATCGATGATGATTAGCCCCAGGCTTCTAAACTTCACGCTTTCTGAAAGTAGGCGGTGGGTGCCAATGACCAGATCAACCTCGCCGGTGGCTAACCCAGCTATGGTTTCCTTTACTTCCTTGGCAGTCTGAAATCGTGAGAGAGATTTTACGTTGACCGGAAAACCAGCAAAGCGCTCAATGAAAGTGTCTGTGTGCTGCCTGACTAGCAATGTAGTTGGCACCAGCATTGCCACTTGCTTGCCGTCTTGAATTGCTTTGAATGCTGCCCTAACGGCGACCTCGGTTTTTCCGTATCCAACATCTCCAGCTAGAAGTCGATCCATTGGAATTGGCTTTTCCATGTCCTTTTTTACTTCATCGATGGTTGTCAGCTGATCAGGTGTTTCCTGGAACGGAAATGCCTCTTCAAGCTCGTGCTGCCAAGGGGTGTCAGAAGCAAAAGCGTAGCCTTTTGAATTCATTCGGGCCGAGTAGAGCTTCACAAGATCAATTGCAATCTTTCTAACCGCCTTTCGAGCATTACCCTTAGCTCTTGCCCAGTCAGAACCTCCTAGCTTGGAAATTACCGGCGCTTCTCCACCGACGTATCTTGTGAGCATGTCCAACTGATCAGTTGGAACAAACAAAGTGTCTTCTGGGTAGCCGCGCTTGGGGGATGCGTATTCGATCAAAAGGTATTCGCGTTGATGCTGCCTGGCACCGATTCCACTGGTTCGCTGAACCAGTTCCTTGAATCTCCCGATTCCATGAATCTCGTGAACTACGAAGTCTCCCGACTTCAGTGTCAGTGGGTCAACAGCTGCTCCGCGTTTTACGGCAAGCTTTCTAACTTGAGGAGATGCGTAACTGCTCTTTGAGTAATACTCGGTGTTTGTTAGAAACGTCAGCTTTGAAGCTTCTGAGACAAAGCCCTTCTTGATTGGAGCCTGGATGACGTAGACAGTCCTTGGCTTGGGGTTGGCCGGAAACTCATCAACTAAATCCGCCTGAACCTTGCCGTGGATAAAAACTTCTCTCAAGCGCTCTGCTGTTCCATGGCCTTGAGCTGAAATCACTACAAGATGGCCTTGGTCAATCTGGGTTGCAACCCACTCCAAAGCAGTTGCATCGACACCCTTGAAGTTTGGAACTTCGAGCAATCCCAAGTTAACGACATCATCGCTGTCCTCACCAAACGGTGACAAAGTAAGGAGTTGAAACTTAGACATCTTTTCGCTGAAGGAAGCAAAATCAATAAACCCTCCACCAGTTAAATCAATTGGGGCTGATGCTCCATCCACTGCCGCATCCCAGGCTGCGTGCAAGAACTCGTCGTTGGTTTCAACAAGGCTCGCTGCCCTTGCGGCTGCCTTCTCTGGAGAGAGCAAAACAACGGTGAGCTTTTCAGGTAAATAGTCAAAGATAGAGACCATTTGATCAGCAAGTGCTGGAGCCAGTGATTCCATGCCCTCAACTGGCATTCCAAGGGAGATCTTTTCCAGCATCGTTGAAAGGTTTGGAAACTCATGCATCATTTCCCGTGCCTTCGAGGCCACGGCTGGTGTGATGATTAGTTCTCTAGCGGGATAAAGAGTTAGCTGTTCAAGCTTGGTGGTAGATGAGCGCTGATCGGAAACTGAAAACTCTCTAATCTCTTCTAGCTCATCGCCAAAAAACTCCAGCCGAACAGCATGCTCTGCCGTAGTTGGAAAGATATCCAGAATTCCACCGCGCACAGCAAATTCCCCGCGACGTGAAACCATATCTACTCGCTGATAGGCCTGCTCAACAAGCTTGAGCGATAGCTCGGGAAGTAAATACTCCTTGCCTTGAATGAGAGATAGTGGCGGAAATTTTTCAAGGCCGGCGACGATTGGCTGAAGGGCTGCGCGAATAGAAATCAGCACATACACCTGATGTGTTGGTGGCTTAAGGGAGAGCTGATGTAGACGCGCAATGGTTTGATACCGCCGGCCCACTGTTTCAGCGCTTGGACTTAGGCGCTCATGCGGAAGAGTTTCCCAAGAAGGAAATAGCAAAATCTCGGCTTCGGGATCAAGATAGGTTATCTCCTGCTCGATGTCCTCGGCTTCTCGTCCAGTTGCGGTGACGATTAGTTGTATGGGTGGCTTGTCACCCTTGAGCTCAGAAAACAAAGTGAGCAAAAATGAGTTCGCACTTGAAGGTGCTACGAGGGAAATCCTTGATTTATCAAGGTTGGATTGAAGTTTTGCAAACGGGTAGCCCTGGCCCAGGCGCGCGAGTACCCCGTGCTTTTTCACAAGCTCAAGTCTAAGCAGTACCGCTATCGCCTGGTGCGTGGAATTTTGCCTGTGCAGCAACGATGCCGTTGCGCGCTATTTCCTCAAGTGCGTCAGCTGCAATCTCTAGAGTCACTGCAAGTTCTGACTTCTCTGAGCTCGAAAAATTCTTAAGTACATAGTCGGCGGCATCCATTGAACCAGGAGGTCTTCCAATTCCAAGACGGATCCGAGCAAAGTCATTGGTGTCAATTGCCGAGATTATGTCGCGGGTTCCGTTGTGGCCGCCATGTCCGCCACCCTGTTTCAACCTGAAAGTAGCAGGGGGTATGTCTAGCTCGTCATGAGCCACTATCAGCGACTCGGGTCCGAGCTTGTAGAAATTCATTAGCGATGAAGTTGGGCCACCAGAGAGATTCATGAAAGAAAGCGGTTTGGCCAAAATCAGCTTTGGTCCTCCAATGATTTTTACCTCCGCCACCAGAGCGTTGGATTTATGAGCCTTGAAGCTCTCGCCAAATCTGGCCGCAACAACATCGAGCAACATCTGCCCTACGTTATGGCGATTAAGTGAGTAGTTGGGCCCGGGGTTACCGAGCCCAACTACTAAAAAGGTATTACTCAGCTTTAGCGTCCGAAGCCTTAGCTGCAGCAGGAGCAGCCTCAGCTGCAGCAGCAGCTGGTTCCTCGTTCTTGCCCGCAGCTGTGATGACGATCGATGCAACTAGCTCGTCTGGTGCTAGATCTAGCTTCGCGCCAGCTGGAATCTTGATGTCCTTAGCTAGTAGGTGGAAACCAGCGCCTTCCTTGTTGAATACTGCTTCAACATATTCTGGAATAGCGGTTGCGTCTACCTCGAGCTTTAGAGTCTTGTGCTCAAGATCGATTGTGGTTCCCGATAGAGACTCTCCAACAACATGCACTGGAACCTCAACGTGTACGCGTTCACCCTTCTTGATCTCAATTAGGTCAACGTGCTCAATAACCTGAGTTACAACGTCCTTGGTTGCGGACTTCACAAGTACCAGCTGAGCTGCGCCTGCAATGTCCAAGTCAATCAGCGCGTTCTTGTGACGAAGCACAAGAGCGATCTCATGAGCAGGAAGTGTGATATGCCTTGGCTCTGAGCCGTGGCCGTAGATAACTGCTGGAGTCTTACCGGCGGCGCGGAACTTGCGCGCAGCACCCTTACCAAAGTTGGTTCTAACTTCAGCAACTAGTTTGTTGTCTGCCATTTTTTATTCCCTTTACTAGATAGCAAGCCCAAGTTGAACTTGATGATTCTTTTTCTCTACTCAAGCGTTGAACGCGAGGATCTGGGAACTGGTCCGAAGAAACCCCGTCGATAACGGCCCCAATTGGAGCCCTCGCCGTTGTTGTTTACTAGCCTACCGCTAGCCAGCTAGCGGAATCAAACCCTAGGACTGGCCTGGGAACAAGGAGGTGACTGAGTCGTCGCCAAAGACCGCTGTGATGGCCTTGGCAATAAGCGGCGCAATCGAAAGAACTGTCAACTTATCGAATTCTTTATCTGGAGTAATTGGCAAGGTATTGGTCACAACCACTGCGTCCACTGAAGCATCCGAAAGGCGCTCAACAGCGGGGTCGGATAGGACAGCGTGTGTGGCTGCCACGATGACCCGCTTGGCACCGTTGTCCTTTAGGGCCTTTGCGGCAGCAACGATGGTTCCACCGGTGTCGATCATGTCATCAACGAGCACGCAAGTGCGGCCCTCTACTTCACCGACAAGCTCATGAACTGAGACCTTGTTAGGTACGTTTGCATCGCGACGTTTGTGGATAATTGCCAGCGGAGCACCAAGGCGATCAGCCCAAATATCTGCTACCCGTACTCGACCAGAATCAGGTGAGACAACGGTGAGTTCTTCGTTGCCCCACTTATCTTTCACGTAATCGGCAAGCATCGGAAGCGCCCAAAGGTGATCTACTGGTCCGTCAAAGAATCCTTGAATCTGCGGTGAGTGAAGATCCACCGACATAACTCGGTTTGCTCCAGCAGCCTTGAAAAGATCGGTCACAAGGCGTGCAGAGATTGGCTCGCGACCTTTGTGCTTTTTGTCCTGACGAGCGTATGGAAAGAAAGGTGCAACCACAGTAATTCTCTTTGCGCTAGCACGCTTCAATGCATCAACCATCAACAACTGCTCCATCAACCAGTGGTTGATTGGCGCGGGGTGGGACTGAATAACAAAAGCGTCCACACCGCGTACGCTTTCTTCAAATCGAACGAAGGTTTCTCCGTTAGCAAAGTCGTATGCAGTGGTTGGGACGAGTGTTGTTCCGAGTAGCGCTGCGACTTCTTCCGCAAGGCCCTGATGGGCTCTTCCGCTAACCAATGCCAGTCTTTTTTCTCCGGTGGTCTTAATGGTCAACTGCGGGCTCCTAGTTTCTACTTGGACTTGTTCTTGGAAGCTGCTTCTGCGGAGGCGGTTCCAGGACGCTTGTTTATGACCCAGTCAGCAATGCTGCGCTGCGGTGAAACATTCATTCCCAGCTCCCCTGGAGCTACATCTTTACGAACCACTGTTCCGGCCGCTGTGTAGGCTCCATCTCCAATCGTAATGGGAGCGACAAAGACGTTTTGCGACCCAGTTCTAACGAAGGAGCCAATCTTTGAGGAGTGCTTATTGACTCCGTCGTAGTTGGCGAAAATTGTTCCTGCTCCGATGTTCGAGCCCTCGCCGATTTCGGCATCTCCAACATAAGAAAGGTGAGGGACCTTGGAACCGGTGCCAATCTTGGCGTTCTTGGTCTCAACGAAGGAGCCAATCTTGCCTCCCTTACCCAGGTCAGTTCCGGCTCGCAGGTAAGCAAATGGGCCCACCTTGGCAGCTTCTTGGACTGTGCTGTTTTCAATTACAACCGATGGGCCAACTTCGGCATTGGCCCCGATTGAAGTTAGACCTCTTAGATGCGTGGCGGGATGAATAGTGGCGTCCTGGCCGATTGTGACCTGAACATCAATCCAGGTTGATTCGGGATCCAAAATTGTCACACCTGAAAGCTGCCAAGCCTGGCAGATTCGATTGTTGAGTTCCTTGGCAACTTCGGCCAACTGAACTCGATCATTTATGCCGTGCACTAGCCAGTTATCAGAAACTATCTCAGCCATAACCGGCTTCCCGTCTTCCACAAGCAAAGCGACAACGTCAGTCAAATACCTTTCGCCCTGAGCGTTATGGGATTCAAGGTTAGAAAGTGCTTGCCTTAGGTTTTTTGCATCGAAGATGTATACCCCGGCGTTGATTTCGGAAATTGCAAGCTCAGGCTCAGTGGCATCTAGGTGCTCGACAATCTTTGCAACGTGACCATCGGCGCTACGAATAATTCTTCCGTAGCCAGTTGGGTCTTGACGAACAGCGGTAAGAATTGTCGCCGAGGCTTTTGCTGATCGATGAGTTTCGATTAAAGCCGTAAGTGTCTGGCTGTCCATCAACGGAACATCGCCGCTGACAACCAATACATCACCGCTGAAATCAGCTGGAATTTTTGAAAGGCTTACTTCAACCGCGCGTCCAGTTCCTGGGATTTCATCTTGTTCGACCTGAATGGCAGCTGGGAAATTCTTCGAGAGGTATTCACCGATTAGTTCTTTTTGGTGACGAAGAACAACGTAGACTCCTGAAGTTTCAAGTGAGCTAGCAGTTGCCATAACGTGACCGAGCAAAGTGCGTCCAGCTAAAGGGTGCATTACCTTCGGAGTAGCCGAAACCATTCTGGTTCCGCTGCCGGCTGCTAGTACAACGCAGACAAGCCCTCTAGTTGACATCAACTTCTCCCAATCGGTTTTTTGAAGCTCCGCCCTCAGGATTCGAACCTGAACTTTACGGCTCCAAAGGCCGCCGTGCTGCCGTTACACTAGAGCGGATCGCAACCAGGCTGGGCCCGATTACAACCCAAGTCTGCCAGAAACCTGCGGGCCTTTAGGCCCCATTCTCGCTTTCAGCCAGCCAGCTAGCTTCCAGCTCGTCCCGCTTTGTTGCTAGTTCTTGAGCCCTAGCCGCCAAGGCTGCTAGTCCCTCGTAATCGGCAGGGTCGTGCTTTTCTAAATTCGCTCGAACCTCTAGCTCCTCCGCTTCTGCCTTGGCTAGTGCTCGCTCCAGCTTCTGAAGATTCTTCTGGCTCGCCCGAGCCTGAGCACCAGAAGCAACCTTCACCGCAGGAGCCTCAGCTTGCACCCCGCCTGACTTACGCAACTCAAGGTATTGATCGACTCCACGAGGTAAGTGTCTAAGCGCTCCATCGCCCAACAGCGCATACTGCATATCTGTCACTCGCTCCAAGAGATAGCGGTCGTGACTTACGACAATCAAAGTTCCCGGCCAAGAATCCAGTAGGTCCTCAACCTGCGCCAGCATGTCGGTGTCTAGATCGTTTGTGGGCTCATCGAGAATCAGAAGGTTTGGTTCACCGAACAACAGCCTCAACAGTTGAAGCCTTCTTCGCTGTCCACCGGATAAATCTCCGATGGGTGTTTGCAGTTGCAAGCTTGTGAATCCAAGTTGCTCAACCAGTTGAGAGATTCCAACTTCTTTCTTGTCGACCACGAAGGTGCGTTTTTCGCGAGCGATAAGTTCAAAAATTCTTTGATCTGCAAACTCATCAAGCTCACGAACTTCTTGACTTAAAATTGCAGGCACAACAGTTTTGCCAAGTTTTACTCGACCACTGGTTGGAGCCAGCAAACCAAGAATCAAACGAAGAAATGTGGTCTTACCAGCTCCGTTAGCTCCGAGTAAACCAATGCGATCTCCTGGGCCTAAACGAAGCGTCACATCCGAAAGCAGCTCCAAGCCATCGATTGAGTAAGAAAGATCTTCGATATCCAGAACGTCTTTACCCAAACGGGTGGTGGCAAGCTTGGCAAGGTTCACACTGTCTCTAGGTGGCGGTTCATTTGCGATTAACTCGTTAGCAGCATCGATTCGAAACTTAGGCTTTGTGGTCCTGGCCGGAGCTCCTCGACGAAGCCAGGCCAGTTCCTTGCGAAGCAGGTTCTGCCTTCTGGACTCACTGGCTGCCTGGGATCTGGCTCGCTCGTTGCGCTCGAGAATGTAGGCTGCGTAGCCGCCATCGTAAACATCTACTACCCCGTCGTGAACTTCCCAGGTCAGATTGCAAACCTCGTCCAGAAACCAGCGGTCGTGAGTGACAACCAGCAGTCCCCCACTGGCTTTGCCCCAGCGAGTCTTGAGGTGCGAAGCAAGCCACGCCACGCCTTCAATGTCCAAATGGTTGGTTGGCTCATCCAACATAAGGATGTCCCACTCATCAGCCAGCAAAGCAGCTAAGGCAACCCGTCGTCTTTGGCCTCCAGAAAGCTGCGAAACCTTCTGGTCAAAATCAAAATCAGCCAGCAGGCCAGAAAAGATGTCGCGAACTTTTGGATTACCCGCCCACTCGTGCTCTGCCAAATCTCCAATTACGACCTGAGCGATGGTCTGGTCGGGCAGGAAGTCATCCAACTGATCCAGCATTCCAATTCGAACATCGCTGCGTTTGGTTATCTGACCGCTGTCGGGATCTTGAGTCTTTGCAAACAACCTAAGCAGAGTTGATTTGCCATCCCCGTTTTTTCCAACGATTCCAATTCGATCACCATCTTGAACACCAATGGTCAGGTCTTTGAAAACATCCGTTGTTGCAAAGCTGAGTCGAATTCGCTCAGCTCCCAATAGGTGCGCCAACTAGTTCTCCAAGCGTGTGCCGGAAACAGAAGTGTAGGTTGCAATTGATGGCAAGCCTGCGCCGTTCAAGCGATTTGCAATTTGCTCAGCGTGAATGCGATTTTTGGCAAGATGAGCAATTGTTGGTCCAGATCCAGAAACCATGGACTTCAGCGCTCCTGCTTTTCTTCCAGCTTCTATAGTGTCTGCAAGCTCTGGACGAAGTGCCAAAGCTGCAACCTCTAAATCGTTGTGCATGTAGCGTGCAACCTCCGCTGCATCGCCGGAAACTAAAGCTGCAACAAGCTCAGTCGGTACCTCGGGCTTTTCCAGGGTGGAAACATCAACGCCGGACTCTGTTCGCATGACATCGAGCTTTCGGTAAACATCAGGGGTGGATAGTCCAACTGACGATGGTGTCATGACCCAGTGCAGGATCGAATCGGTTGCTATCTGGGATAGCTTTTCTCCACGACCGGTGCCAACTGCTGTTCCACCCTGCAACGAGAAAGGCACGTCGGAACCTAGCTTGGCTGCAAGCTTTGGAAGCTGTGGCTCTAACTCGGCCCCAAATAGGCGATCCAGGGCAGTAAGCGCGGCAGCACCATCGGCGGAGCCGCCAGCCATTCCACCGGCAATTGGCACGGATTTGTAGATCACAAAGCTCACTAACTCCGGTGCAACGGCAGCATTTAGCTTCTTGAGAGCAATACCAGCCTTGTAGACCAAATTGGTCGCATCGGTAGGGACTGCTTCTTTGCTCTGAGTAGCTAAAGGACCCGCGAAATCGATTGAGAACCTGCCCTCTAGCTCAACGCTTACAACTTCTCGAAGACTCAAGGCCTGGTAGCAGCTGGCGACTTCGTGAAAACCGTTTTTTAAAAAAGCACCAACGCCAAAAAACACATTGACCTTAGCTGGACTAGATGCAACTACCGATGAGCGGGAGCCAAGGCGCGCAACTAACATCTTCCAGATTTCCAACCAATAAGACTCGAGTTCTGCTTTAGCTAAATCGTCGGGGAAGCCATCCAGTACTACCTCTAGCTGACAAAAATCTGTTCTCCAGGAAGAAATCGAAACAGTTGCCCGCTCAACACCTTCAAAAGATAAAACAACTTTTGAAGGTGAACTAGCAGATGAGACCCTCGGTGTTCGAGTCTGACCCCAAGAAGATGGGTCGTTGAGAATGCTAAACACCCTGGCTGCGCTGCTGGCAAAATATGCGATTGCTACCGATGCCGAGGCGGCTTGGCGGAAGTCAGTTTCAAAAATCACTTCTTACTCGCCAGCCTTACAAAATCATCAATAATCAAATCTTCGCCACGTGCTTGAGGAGAGATTCCCGCCTCAACCAGTAACCGCTCTGCCTCGGAAGGAGAGCCGGCCCAATCTGCAACTGCCTGACGAAGGGTTTTTCTCCTTTGAGCAAATGCGCCATCGATAACTCTAAACACTTCATGGCGAAGATGCTGCGGGAATTGCTCTTCGCGCTTTTCAAAGTAAACCAAGGCGGAATCAACGTTTGGAATCGGCCAGAAGATGTTTCGAGAAACCACACCTCCCGATGAGGCCTTGGCATACCAAGCCAGCTTCGCGCTAGGTGAGCCGTAAGTTTTAGATCCTGGTGGCGCAATAAGCCTTGCGGCAACCTCAGCCTGGACCAAAACCAATCCCTTTTTGAGAGTTGGGAATGTTTCCATGAAGTGCAAAAGCACTGGGACCGAAATGTTGTAGGGAAGATTTGCTACCAACGCATCTGGCTCAAACGGCAACTGCGTGACGTTCATCGCATCGGCTGTGATGATTTGGCACTTATGCCCGGAAGCTCTTTGCTCAAGGGTTTGCTGCAAACGAGTTGCTAAGCGCGAATCAAACTCAACTACGGCTAACTGGTTCACTTTCTCGAGCAAACCTAGGGTCAGCGAGCCAAGGCCCGGGCCGATTTCAACCACTTTGTCTCTTGGGGATAGATCAGCTGCCGCAACGATTTTCCGGATGGTGTTTGGGTCAATGACGAAGTTTTGACCAAGCTTTTTGGTGGGGCGAAGATCAAGCTCTTCGGCTAGTCGCCTGATCTCCCCCGAACCTAGAAGTTCAACCACTAGTTGTCCCAAGATCCGTAGACCTCGACGGTGTTGGCTGCAATTTGCCCTGAAAGCTCATTGACATCCATTCCCAACTGCTCAGCCATAAATCGCACGGTAATTGGAACCAAATACGGTGCATTAGGTCGACCACGAAGGGGCTCAGGAGTTAGAAAAGGGGCGTCTGTTTCAACCAGGATTTTATCTATTGGCATTGCCTTCAATGAGTCACGAAGGTGCTGGTTTCGCTTTATGGTGATGTTCCCAGCAAATGAGGTGTACCACCCGTTCTCGCTACAGATCTTTGCCAATTCAATATCCCCTGAATAGCAATGGAAAACAACCCTGTCCGGTGAACCAACTCGAAGTAATGTCTCAACTACTTTTTCGTGTGCATCACGGTCATGAATCTGCAAAGCCAGATTGTTCTGCTTTGCAATTTCAATGTGGCGCTCAAACGAGTATTGCTGAAACTCGATGCCTTTACTGTCTTCAGTTCTGAAAAAGTCCAAACCAGTCTCGCCAATAGCTCGAACCCTTGGTTGAATTGCAAGCTTGGCAATACCTTCGATGTCCTCATCTAGCGCTTCCATTGATTGGTACTGAGCAGCTTCATTGGGGTGGATGGCCACGGCTGCGAGCAATCTGGAATCTTTTGCAGCTACCTCTGCGCACCATTTTGAACTTTCCAAAGTCACGCCAACTTGAACTGCACCCAAAATTCCAACTTGCGCCGCAAGACTCATGTGATCTTGGTAGTCCATTGGCTGATCGCCGTCGGCAATTTCAAGGTGAGTGTGGTTGTCGTAAGTCCCAACAGTTAGCGGTTCTGGTAGCTCTGGGTAGCTGAGGTTTTTCCGATTTCCATCAGCGTCAAAGAACTGCCGAGATCTAATGTGCTCGTTCACGCGCTTAGGCTAAGCCTTTTCTTCTTGTTCAATCCTTGGAAACAGCGATTCCAATTCGCCGATCTTGGTTCCAGGCTTGAGCTGATTCCAACTCGCGGTCTCCAATAGTGACTGATCGGCAAGGTCCCCGAGGGAGCCACCGATAGCCGCCCACAGTTTCGCACTGGCCTTTGGAGTAAATGGTGACAGCAAGACAGCAAGTGCCCTAACGCCCTCAAGGGCAGTGACCAAAATAGCTGCCAAGCGCTCTCGGTTGGCCTCGTCCTTCGCAAGAATCCAAGGCTCTTGCTCTGTCAGGTAGCCATTGAGCTGATCGACCAGTTCCCAAATGGCAACCAGTGCGTCCTGGATTGCAACATCATCCATGGCTTTATCAGCCGCCTGAACGGAAGCCTCTGCTACCGCTGCAATCTTGTTGTCGGCCGAAATCAAGTTCTTAGCCTCTGGAACACTTCCATCAAAGTAGCGGTGAATCATTGCCACAACACGTGAGGCAAGGTTTCCAAAACCATTTGCTAGTTCTGATTGGTATCTTGCGGAAAGATCTTCCCAGGAAAATGAACCATCCTGACCAAAAGCAATTGCTCGCATGAAGTAGTAGCGGAATGCGTCAGAACCAAACACATCGGTGATTTGTGTTGGCGCAATTCCAGTGAGTTTAGACTTTGACATCTTTTCACCGCCGACTAGTAGCCAGCCGTGGGCGAACACTTTCTCTGCTGGCTTGAGTCCAGCTGCCATCAACATCGCAGGCCAAATAACTGCGTGGAAGCGAAGGATGTCTTTTCCAACTACCTGAATTGAAGCAGGCCAAAGACTTTCAAATTTCTTCTCGTCTTCGCCATAACCAATAGCAGTTATGTAATTCAGGAGAGCATCAAACCAAACGTAGATAACGTGATTGGTGTCCCAAGGAATATCGATTCCCCAGTCAAACTTATCTTTCGATCTAGAGATAGAAAGATCGGTTAGCTCGCGCTTGACAAAAGAGATGACTTCGTTTCTGGCTGATTCGGGCTGGATGAAACTTGGGTTCTGCTCGTAGTAATCAAGCAGTGGCTGCTGAAAATCACTCAGCTTGAAAAAGTAGTTTGTTTCTTCAAGCCGCTCAACTGGCTTGGAGTGAATTGCACAAACCAGCTCTTCGGCAAAAGCCCCTTCGCCCTGAACTAAATCGGAATCTGTTTTGAATTCCTCGCAACCCACGCAGTAGTTCCCCTCGTAAGAGCCCTGGTAAATAAATCCCTTGTCGTTGAGGTCCTGCAGGAACCGCTGCACATTTACCTTGTGGCGGTTTTCAGTTGTTCGGATGAAGTCCTGGTTGTCAATATCGAGGGTTTCTAGAAGTGGCAGCCAGGCGTCGTGAACTAGCTTGTCTGCCCAGGCCTGAGGGGTTGAATTGTTGGCGCTAGCAGTTCTCAGAATCTTCTCGCCGTGCTCGTCGGTACCGGTAAGCAAGAATGCATTGCTGCCCTTTTGGCGTTGCCAGCGAGTTAGGACATCCGAGGCAACCTCGGTGTACGCGTGGCCGATGTGCGGGGCGTCATTCACGTAGAAGATTGGGGTCGTTACATAAAACGACTTTCCCGATGGGCTCACGCTAGACATGGATACAAGCTTAACCGAGCAGCTCTATCTAGAGTTGCTTGAGGGTCAAAGCGTAGAGCTCAGAACTTGATGCCCCGTACTGCTTAGCAATGCTGGAGGCAGCCTGCTTGAGTCCGGTTCCTGCGCTTTTTAGCTCAATCACCTTTGAAACCAGGTCCTCTATGTTCCAAACCACCGGTTCAGCGCCTTGAATAACCAGCACCATTTCACCCTTTTGATCTTGGGCCCAGTCAAGAAGCTCGCCGAGATTCCCGCGCTTGGTTTCTTCAAACTTCTTAGTCAGCTCCCTGGAAACCGAAGCCAAGCGATTTTCTCCAAAGACTTTTGCAGCATCCAGAAGAGAATCGGCAATTCGGTGAGGGGATTCGAAAAACACCATAGTTCGAGTTTCAGAAATCAAAGATTCGAAGACTCTTGTACGTTCTCCGGATTTGCGTGGTAAAAAACCCTCGAAGCAAAATCGATCGGTGGACAATCCAGAAACCGCG
>JBIJAI010000005.1:0-46050 GCA_044345815.1 Rhodoluna sp.
CCCAGAAGTAGCGGGGCCCAGATAAACTAGAGCAGAAGAGGAGATTGAATGTCTGAAAACCAGATCGAACCAGGTCACGGGGACTCCGTAGCAGCTTGGACAACCGTAATCATCATCATTGTGGCGTTCGCGCTTGGAACACTGTTCTTCTGGCTAGACATTGCGGCTTTGGTTTGGGCCTCGGCCGTCCTTGCACTTGTCGGTGTAGGGGTTGGGTTGTACCTGAAGAAAGCCGGCTACGGAGTCGGCGGATCAAAGTCCAAGCACTAATTGCTTGAAACGCTTTACGCGGGCGCCATTGAAGACGCACGCATAAGACAAGAACAGATCTCCTTATCTGCAATTGAGAAACTTGCACTTAGTGCTCCGGCCGCCCTTGATGCCATAAGCGCTCTAGGTTCCGGAGCAAACGTCAATGTCATCGCTGAGATCAAGAGAGCAAGCCCTTCCAAAGGGCACTTAGCTGACATTTCTGACCCTGCGGCGCTTGCCAGAATCTACGAGACAGCCGGTGCAAGTGCAATTAGTGTTCTCACTGAACAGCGCTTGTTTCTTGGAAGCCTAGGAGATCTTGCTGCGGTCAGGGCAGCGGTATCAATCCCTATTCTTCGCAAGGACTTCATAGCCAATGAGTATCAAGTCCTTGAAGCGCGTGCTCACGGCGCTGACATAGTTCTATTGATTGCGGCGGGTCTTGAGCAGGCGACATTGACCAGACTCAAATCATTTATCGAATCCTTGGGTATGTGTGCTTTTATTGAAACTCACAGCATGGAGGAAGTACAGTTTGTGTCCTCGATTGGCCCCTCACTGGTAGGTATCAACGCCAGGGATTTGACCACTTTTGAGACTGACCGTGCCCTTTTTGAGCAACTTGTTGGAAATCTACCCAAGGATTGCATCAAGGTCGCTGAATCAGCGGTTCGTGACAAAAGCGATGTGTCAGCCTATGCGGCTTCTGGAGCCCAGTGTGTTTTGGTGGGCGAGGCTTTAGTCACCGGAAACGCCAAGGACTTGTTGGAGTCTTTCACCCAAATAGCAAAGGCATAGACTTTTCCAATGGCGCAGAAACTTTCGGAGCAAGTCGGACCATACTTTGGCGACTTCGGGGGAAGGTTTGTGCCTGAGTCCTTAATCGGCGCTCTGGATGAACTAGATCAGACATACCAACACGCCAAGACCGATCCTACTTTTATTGCAGAACTGGCAAATCTGCACAAAACCTACACTGGTAGGCCTTCCATTATCACTGAGGCACCTAGATTCGCGGATTCAATCGGGGACATCAGAGTTTTTCTAAAACGTGAAGATCTAAACCACACGGGTTCACACAAGATCAACAACGTACTTGGGCAGGCTCTGCTTGCCAAGCGCATGGGCAAGAAGCGAATCATTGCTGAAACTGGAGCAGGTCAGCACGGTGTTGCGAGTGCAACAGCTGCTGCATTGCTTGGTCTTGAGTGCGTCGTATACATGGGCGAGGTCGATACTATTCGTCAAGCTCTGAACGTCGCTCGCATGAGACTGCTCGGAGCGAAAGTGATTCCGGTTACCACTGGCTCGAGAACCCTGAAGGATGCGATTAATGAGGCTTTACGGGACTGGGTTGCAAACGTTTCAACTACTCACTATCTACTCGGAACTGTTGCAGGCCCGCATCCGTTCCCAACAATGGTCCGCGACTTCCATTCGGTAATTGGAATTGAATCAAGAGCGCAGATGCTGGAGCAATTTGGCTCGCTACCTGATGTTGTTGCCGCTTGCGTTGGGGGAGGATCAAACGCGATTGGAATCTTCCACGCATTTCTAGATGATGAGAATGTGAGGCTAGTGGGGATGGAAGCTGCCGGCGATGGCGTTGATACTCTTCGCCATGCAGCAACACTAAGCATGGGAAGACCTGGCGTCTTGCACGGTGCTAAAAGCTACTTGCTTCAGGATCAGGACGGTCAGACCTTGGAGTCGCACTCGATATCAGCCGGTCTAGATTACCCAGGTGTAGGACCAGAGCATTCTTGGCTCAAGGACATTGGTCGAGCTGAGTACATTCCTGTAACTGACACAGAAGCCATGAGCGCTCTAAAACTACTAAGCCAGACGGAAGGCATTATCCCTGCAATTGAAACAGCCCACGCTTTAGCCGGAGTTGAGAAGCTGATTCCTTCCTTGAAACCTGGAGCGAAGATTCTTATCAACTTAAGCGGTCGCGGGGACAAGGACATGGAAACTGCTGCAAAGTTCTTTGGGTTAATCTAATGAGTACCACAGAGCAGATTCTTAGAGCCAACCGCGAAGGTGGGGGATCGCTAATTGGCTACTTTCCTTTGGGTTACCCAACGCTGGCGGAATCTGTGGAAGCTGCAGTGGCGATGTGCGAATCAGGCGTCGACGTTCTCGAGCTCGGTATTCCTTATAGCGACCCCGTTATGGACGGGATTGTGATCCAGGAGGCAACCGAGCTTGCATTGGCTAACGGATTTAAACTAAAGGATACCTTTGAAGCAATTCGGTCGGTGACTAATCGCGTTGATGCGCCAGTTCTTGTGATGACTTACTGGAACCCAGTGATGCAGTTCGGTGAAGAACAGTTTGCCCAAGAACTTGCGGAGTCTGGGGCAGCAGGAGCAATTACCCCTGATCTAATCCCAGATGAGGCTGAAAGCTGGATTAAGGCCACCGACTCCCTTGGCCTGGATAGGGTTTTCCTAGCAACCCCAACTTCTACTGATGTTCGAACCCAGCGTGCCTGTGCAAGTTCGAAAGGATTTGTTTACGCGGTATCCACCATGGGAATCACTGGAGCTAGAGATGATCTAGACCAAAACGCAAAGAAGGTTGTTGCTCAGGTTCGCTCCCAATCCGCAGATTCAATGACCGCAGTTGGAATTGGAGTTTCTACAGCTTCGCAAGTAAGAGAGATAAACAAGTATGCGGATGGGGCCATAGTTGGATCGGCTTTTGTACGCGCTTACCAAGATGGGGGTATTGAGGCGCTTCGTGCCAAGGTAGCCGAACTAGCAAAAGGAAAGAACAAGTGAAAAACGTTATCATCGCAGCGATTCCATCACCGGATGTGAGCTACATCGAGCTTGGACCGTTCCGAATTCATTTCTATGCGCTGTTTATCCTTGCTGGAATAGTTATTGCCCTTCTCCTCACAGAGTCGCGCCTTCGCGCCAGGGGAGCAGAGTCAGGTATTGCACTCGATATCTCGCTTTGGGCAATCCCATTTGGCATCCTTGGAGGACGCTTTTTTCACGTTTTGACACACCCAGATGACTACTTCTACCCAGGAGCTGATCTGCTTGCCGTGTTCCGCATTTGGGAGGGTGGTTTAGCCATCTATGGAGCTTTGATTCTTGGCTCTGCCGGCGCATACATCGGCGCACGTTCAGCTGGAGTCAAATTCACTTCATACCTAGACGCAGTTGCTCCAGGAGTTTTGCTCGCTCAAGCAATCGGTCGTTGGGGAAACTATTTCAACAATGAACTTTTTGGAACCCCAACTGATTTGCCATGGGGGCTCGAGATTCCAAGTAGCAACCCTGCATATCCGGCCGGATTGCCTGAGGGCGTCTTGTTTCACCCGACATTTTTGTATGAATCAATCTGGTCACTAGCTGGTGTAGCCATGCTCCTGGCTGCCGATCGTAGATTCAATCTTCGATGGGGAAAGATGCTCGGTCTATATCTGGTTTACTACTCAGTCGGACGAGTCTGGATTGAAGCTATTCGGATCGACCCAAGTGAGATTGTTCTTGGACTCCGAATCAACATTTGGTCTGCTATCGCAGGTATTGCTATCGGTCTTGCAATCATTGTTATCCAGTCCAGACGCCACCCTGGCCAAGAGTCATCTGTCTACAAGCCCGGTCGGCAACCAGTTGCTGCGACGCAAGGGCCTAACACAGAGGCTGGGCCTGAAGCAGAAGGAAGAGACCCAGAGGCTGGGACAAATCAGGCCAATAAGCTAGTATCTGATAAGTAGCCCCACAGGGCCCCAAAGTGGCATCAAAAGTGCCTGGTTCCAGTTTTCTAAACAACTGTCGTACGGGCCAGCGTTGTCCCTTCAATATTTTGATTGGAGTGATGCATGTCTGCCGTTTCCCCGTTTGAACGCTTTGGTAATTTTCCTCACTCCGGTTTGTACAGACAGCAAACCGAAAAGGATGCCTGTGGCTTGGCTATGGTGGCAACCCTACGTGGAAGCGCCGGCTACGACATCATTGAAACTGCCCTAAATGCTCTTCGCAATTTAGAACACCGCGGAGCAGTTGGCTCTGATGCTGGAACTGGCGACGGTGCGGGAATTTTGATTCAGGTCCCTGATGCATTCTTCAGAGCCGAGTTAAAACAAACTCTTCCTGCTGCAGGCGAGTACGGCGTTGGTCTCGTATTCGAATCGAAAGATGAGAAAGATCGGGCCTCTGATCGTGAAAGATTCACCAGCGTTGCTGAGGCTGAAAATCTTAAAATTCTTCACTGGCGCGACGTGCCTATCAATCCAGATGTACTGGGGGATCTTGCTAGGGCTGCGATGCCCTACATCTCGCAGGTGTTCATTGAGAGCACAAATGAAGCTAAAGAGTTAGATCTTGAAAGAGCTCTCTTCCGACTCCGTAAGCGAAGTGAGCGCGAAATCGGGTTGTACCACCCGTCGTTATCTGCAAAGACAATTGTTTACAAGGGCATGGTGACAACGCTTCAACTTGAACCATTCTTTCCGGACCTAAGTAACCGATTGATGGTCTCAACTTTGGCTCTTGTCCATTCGAGATTCTCAACCAATACATTCCCGTCTTGGCCACTAGCTCACCCGTATCGAATGATTGCTCATAACGGAGAGATCAACACCGTTCGCGGAAATCGCAACTGGATGAAGGCTCGAGAAGCACAACTGCATTCGGAGCTACTAGGTGACATTGACCTGCTAAAGCCAATCATTACACCTGGAGGAAGTGACTCTGCCTCATTCGATGAAGTAGTTGAGCTCTTGTACCTTGCTGGACGGTCTCTACCTCACGCCATGATGATGATGATCCCTGAAGCCTGGGAAAAGCACACCGACATCGAGCCAGTTCGTAAGAGTTTCTACGAGTACCACTCAATGCTCATGGAGGCCTGGGATGGGCCAGCGGCTGTGATCTTTACAGATGGTTCTCTGGTTGGCGCAACCTTAGACAGGAATGGACTTCGCCCAGGTCGTTATATCATCACCGAAGATGGTCTGGTTGTTTTAGCTTCTGAGATTGGTGTTGCCGACGTCGAGCCTTCAAAGATCGTTCGCAAGGGCCGCCTACAACCAGGAAAGATGTTTCTAGTTGACACTGCTGCTGGTCGCATTATCGAAGATGACGAGATTAAAGCGGAGATTGCCGCCCAGGAGCCCTGGGATTCGTGGTTATCAGAAAACAGAATCAACCTGAGAGACCTTCCTGAGCGGGAGCACATTGCACACACGCCTTCTTCGGTAAACCGTCGTCAGCGTACTTTCGGATACACCGAGGAAGAACTAAAGATCTTGCTGAAACCAATGGCCCTAGCTGGGGCTGAACCTCTTGGTGCGATGGGTTCTGATACCCCTATTGCCGCAATTAGCGACAGACCGCGATTGCTTTTTGATTACTTCGTCCAGCAGTTTGCCCAAGTGACAAACCCTCCTCTCGACGCGATTCGTGAGGAAGTAGTCACATCATTAAGCACTGGAATCGGGCCTGAACGCAACTTGTTGTCGGTAGGCCCTACGCACGCCCAACAGGTGATTATTGATTTTCCAGCTCTTAGCAATGATGAACTCGCAAAAATCAAGCACATCGACGAGCTGCCTGGAAGCGGAGAAGCATTTGTTGTTCAGGGGCTTTATCGAGTAGCTGATGGTCCAAAAGCCTTGGAGGCAAGACTCGAGAAGATTAACATCGAAGTTGACGCAGCCATAAACGACGGCATCACATACCTGATTCTTTCCGACAGAAACTCCAACCGGGATCTGGCCCCAATTCCCTCACTTCTATTGACTTCTTCTGTTCATCACCATCTGATTCGCACCGGGCGTCGAACAATGGTTGGCTTGGTTGTCGAGGCCGGAGACGTCCGCGAGGTGCATCATGTTGCTGCGCTTGTGGGCTATGGAGCGGCAGCCGTAAATCCATACTTAGCTCTGGAGTCAGTTGAGCTTATGGTGAAAGAGGGCACTCTAGAGGGAATCAGCTTCGAGAAGGCGGCTTCAAACCTCATCAAGTCACTTGGTAAAGGCGTATTGAAGATTATGTCGAAGATGGGGATTTCTACTGTCTCTTCATACAGTGGTGCACAATGCTTTGAGGCAATTGGACTAAACCCAGAGGTAATCGACAAGTACTTTGCTGGAACAATCTCGCAGTTAGGCGGTATTGGGATCGAGGTACTACATCAGGAAATCGCATCCCGTCATGCAAGTGCTTACCCAGTCGAGCGAGCCGTCAACATTCACCGCAACCTGGAAGTTGGAGGAGAGTACCAATGGCGCCGCGAGGGCCCTCCTCATTTGTTCAACCCTGAAACTGTTTTTAAGCTTCAGCATTCGACGAGAGCAAAGCGCTATGACATCTTCAAGCAGTACACGCGGTCGGTGGACGATCAAGCTGAGCGTTTGATGACCCTGAGAGGACTGTTCGAGTTCAAAGAAGGGGTAAGGCCTCCGGTTCCGATTGTAGAAGTTGAGCCTGTGAGCGAGATTGTGAAGCGTTTCTCCACTGGTGCTATGAGCTATGGGTCCATCTCCCAGGAAGCTCATGAAACGCTAGCTATAGCTATGAATCGCTTGGGCGCAAAATCGAACACTGGCGAGGGCGGCGAAGATTTAGAGAGACTTCTTGACCCTGAACGGCGAAGTGCCATCAAACAGGTTGCTTCTGGTCGATTCGGTGTCACGAGTATGTATCTATCAAATGCAGATGACATTCAGATAAAGATGGCGCAAGGAGCCAAGCCTGGAGAGGGCGGACAGCTTGCATCAAGCAAGATTTATCCGTGGATTGCAAAAACTAGGCACTCAACCCCAGGTGTTGGTCTCATATCGCCACCACCCCATCATGACATTTACTCCATTGAGGATCTAAAGCAACTAATTTTTGATTTGAAGCGTGCAAACTCAGCTGCTCGAATCCATGTGAAGCTAGTGAGCCAGGTTGGCATCGGAACGGTCGCTGCTGGGGTTGCGAAGGCAAAGGCTGATGTGATTCTAGTTTCAGGGCATGATGGTGGAACCGGGGCTTCCCCATTGAACTCTTTGAAGCATGCTGGCACTCCTTGGGAGTTGGGCCTTGCCGAAACCCAGCAAACACTCATGCTCAACGGGCTTCGCGATCGAGTGTCAGTGCAGGTTGATGGGCAGATGAAAACAGGTAAGGATGTTGTTGTTGCCGCCCTGTTGGGTGCTGAAGAGTACGGTTTTGCAACGGCTCCGCTTGTGGTGTCTGGTTGCATTCTGATGAGGGTTTGTCACCTTGATACTTGCCCTGTAGGAGTTGCGACCCAGAACCCGGTTTTACGTGAGCGCTTTACCGGCAAGGCAGAGTTTGTTGTCAACTTCTTTGAATTCCTAGCTGAAGAAGTCCGTGAGATCCTCGCAAAGTTAGGCTTTAGGTCTCTCGACGAAGCAATCGGACAAACTGAACTACTGAATGTGAATCGCGCCATCTCCCACTGGAAGGCTGATGGGTTGGATCTGAGTCCGATTCTGCAAGGGTCAGGAATGGGAGTAAATGCGCCTAAGCGTAGGTTCACAACTCAAAACCACGAACTCGAAAAACATTTTGATCACAAACTTATCGCGGCATCCGAATCTGCATTAGAGGACGCGCAGTTAGTCCAGATCGAACTTCCGATCAGAAACACCGAACAGGCCGTTGGAACAATGCTTGGACACGAGATAACAAAGCGTTTTGGGGCTGAGGGTTTGGCAGATTCGACGATTCAAGTCACCCTTCGTGGCTCTGCCGGACAATCCTTCGGGGCATTCATTCCTCGAGGTCTAAAGTTGATTCTTGTTGGTGACTCAAACGACTACGTAGGCAAAGGACTAAGCGGAGGCACAATCGTTGTTAGACCAGATGAAACATCTGGCTTCCCTGCCGAAGAGAACATAATTGCCGGAAACGTTATTGGCTACGGGGCCACTAGCGGCTCAATGTTTCTCTCAGGAATTGCAGGGGAGAGGTTCCTAGTTCGAAACTCTGGAGCAACTGCTGTTGTTGAAGGCGTTGGAGATCACGCACTTGAGTACATGACCGGCGGTCGCGCAGTAATTCTTGGACGAACAGGTAGGAACCTGGGCGCCGGCATGAGTGGCGGGTACGCTTTCGTGTACAAATTGCGGCCAGAATTAGTAAATCCAGACGCTCTTTCATCTGAAGACCTACGGTTGCTTCCATTGAATGAGGCATTCAAAAATGAGCTCGCCGGGCTAATTTCAAATCATGCTGAGCAAACCGGCTCACTTCTTGCGCAAAGGATGATTTCCAACTTCGAAGAGGAAGCCAAACACTTTGTCGTGGTTATGCCGACTGACTTCGCAAGTGTTAATGAAATACGAGATTCTGCTGCATCGCGTGGTCTAGACCCTGATGGGGACGTAGTTTGGAAGGAAATTCTGGAGGCTACCAATGGCTGATCCAAGAGGCTTTTTGAAGACCACCGAACGTAAAACAGCTGAGCGTCGCCCTGTTCCAGTCCGGATCATGGACTGGAAGGAGGTCTACGAACGCAGAAACTCTGAAGTGGTTCAAAACCAAGCGGGAAGATGTATGGACTGCGGAGTTCCGTTCTGCCATCACGGCTGCCCGTTGGGTAACTTAATTCCCGAGTGGAACGACGCGGTTTGGCGTAAGGACGGCAAAAACGCGATTGAACGTTTGCATGCAACCAACAACTTCCCTGAATTCACAGGACGGCTATGTCCTGCACCTTGTGAATCCAGTTGCGTTCTAGCCATTAATCAACCAGCTGTGACAATCAAGGAAATTGAAGTTTCCATAATTGACGATGCTTTTGATAATGGCTGGGTTCAGGTTCATGCTCCAGAACGCCTTACCGGAAAAACTGTTGCTGTGGTTGGCTCAGGACCTGCTGGTCTTGCTGCTGCTCAGCAGCTTGCTCGAGCAGGTCACACAGTTGCCGTATTTGAGAGAGATGACCGAATTGGCGGACTGCTTCGCTATGGAATTCCAGATTTCAAGATGGAGAAGCAACACATTGACCGTCGACTAGCCCAACTCGAAGCCGAAGGCGTCCGTTTCAGAGTTGGGGTGGAAATTGGTAAGGACATAAGTTGGGCGGATCTGCGCCGTCGTTATGACGCAATTCTGATTGCAACTGGTGCATCAGTTCCACGTAATCTTCAAGTACCCGGGCGGGAGCTAGGGGGCATTCACTTCGCAATGGATTACTTGACTCAAGCAAACAGATTTGTTGCAGGTCTACCTGTCGCAGATCAGATCAGTGCAGCAGGAAGGCACGTTGTCATTCTCGGAGGTGGTGACACGGGTGCGGATTGCCTTGGAACAGCAACTCGTCAAGGCGCAAAGTCTGTGACGACAATTGCCATAGGGCAAAAGCCGCCCGAGTCACGTTCAGACTCTCAGCCTTGGCCAACCTTCCCTAGCTTGTTCGAAATCAGTAGTGCTCACGAAGAGTTTGGAGAAAGACAGTATTTATCTTCCACTGTTGAATTTGTTGGCAGTGACAACGGCGTTTCTGGCATCAAGATCGCAGACACGTCATTCGTTGAAGGCAGGAGAGTTCCAACTCCTGGCACAGAGAGAGTCATTCAAGCCGACCTCGTTCTGCTAGCACTTGGGTTTACTGGACCGCAAGTAGATCAATGCGTTGTAGAAATCGACATTCCTTTGGATGAAAAGCGAAACTTTGGAAGAAGCGAAAACTTCTCAACTGACCTTGAAGGAGTGTTTGTGGCGGGAGATGCTGGTCGCGGACAGTCCCTTATTGTGTGGGCTATCGCGGAAGGTCGGGCCGCTGCCGCTAGCATTGATATGTTCCTAGAAGGAACTACTGAATTGCCTTCACCGGTGAAGGCCTCTGACCAACCAATCTCGGTTTACAGCTAACAATGGCTCGAAGCTAATAGAGGAAAAAGGAATAAATGAGACGCGCAAAGATTGTTGCAACGCTAGGACCAGCAAGTTCAAGCTACGAGCAGATTAAGGCAATCATCGATGCAGGTGTAGATGTAGCGAGAATGAACCTAAGCCATGGAAGCCATGAGGTTCACGAGGGCATCTATAAAACTGTTCGAAAAGCAGCGGCAGACGCAGGAAAATCTCTCGGTATTTTTGTTGACCTTCAGGGTCCAAAGATTCGGTTGGCAAAGTTCAAGGATGGACCTGTCCACCTAGCCAAGGGTGCAACATTCAAGATCACCATTGACGACATCGAAGGTGATGTAAACATATGCGGCACGACTTTCAAAGGCCTCCCCGCCGATGTGAAAGTAGGCGACACCCTCCTAATTGATGACGGCAAAGTTCGGCTGAGGGCTACCGATGTGTCAAGCACAACAGTCACAACAGAAGTTGAGATTGCTGGGGACGTTTCTAACAACAAGGGAATCAACCTTCCAGGCGTAGCAGTGAATGTTCCAGCGCTGTCTGAAAAAGATGAGGACGATTTACGCTGGGCACTGAAAATCGGTGTTGACATGATTGCGCTGTCATTTGTCCGCAACGCATCAGACATCATTCGAGTTCATGAGATTATGAACGAAGAAGGACGTACTCTCCCGGTAATTGCAAAGATCGAGAAGCCTCAAGCAGTAGAGAATCTAGAGGAGATCATCGACGCCTTCGACGGCATAATGGTTGCCCGAGGTGATCTCGGCGTCGAACTTCCTCTCGAGCAGGTTCCTTTGGTTCAAAAGCGTGCTGTAGAGCTTGCACGCCGATGGGCAAAGCCAGTCATCGTTGCCACACAGATGCTTGAATCCATGATTCATGCCAGTATTCCCACGCGCGCTGAGACAAGTGACGTTGCCAACGCCGTTCTCGATGGAGCGGATGCCCTAATGCTTTCGGGCGAAACCAGTGTCGGAGAATTCCCGGTTGAGACTGTTGCAACCATGGCCAAGATCATTCAGTCAACTGAGGAAAACGGACTGGATCGCATTCCCGCTCTCGGCACAAAGCCACACACTCATGCTGGAGCTGTCTCACTAGCCGCTATGGAAATTGCCGAACTGCTTGGCTCGAAGTATGTTTGCGTTTTCACTGAAAGCGGTGATTCACTCAAGAGAATTTCTAGACTGCGATCAGCGGTGCCGGTACTCACCTTTACCCCAAACCAGGATGTTGCGAATCGCCTGTCACTGGTTTGGGGATCGCGCACTTTCTTGGTTCCTAAGGTTGATCACACCGATGGAATGTTCGATCAGGTTGACACAACTGTTCTACAGGAAGGCCTGTGCAAACAGGGAGATGAAGTTGTTGTGGTCGCAGGTACCCCGCCAGGTGTTTCAGGCTCGACCAACACTCTACGCGTCCACAAAGTTGGCTCTGGCGCGACCAACTAGATATTTCGTGGTGCCGGAAGTGGGATTTGAACCCACACGTCCTTTCGAACAAAGCATTTTGAGTGCTCCGCGTCTGCCGTTCCGCCATTCCGGCTGGTACCACGGCTTCAACTCTAATGGATTTTGTAGTGTTCTATCTGGCGCAAGTGGCATATAGTTATCGTCATGGTAGACCAAACGACCCAAAGACGAGTTGTGGTTGCGGAGGATGAATCCCTTATCCGTATTGACATAGTTGAAACTCTTAGAGAGCAAGGTTTTGACGTTGTTGGTGAAGCAGGCGATGGCAACAAGGCGGTGGAGCTGGCGTTTGAACTAAAGCCTGATCTGATGGTTATGGACATCAAGATGCCAGACCTCGACGGTCTGTCGGCTGCGGAGAAAATTTCTGAGCTAAAGATTCCCGTTGTTCTACTCACCGCTTTTAGCCAACAGGAGCTTGTGACTCGCGCGGCTGAAGTTGGAGCCATGGCTTTCCTTGTGAAACCTTTTTCTCCACAAGATCTTCTTCCAGCAATCGAAATTGCCCTTTCGAGACACTCACAGCTTGTTGCACTTGAAGCCGAAGTTGCCGACCTAGGTGAAAGACTTGAGACTCGGAAACTTGTTGAGCGCGCAAAGGGAGTCCTCAGCGAAAAGATGAAGCTAACGGAACCAGAAGCCTTTCGTTGGATTCAGAAGGCGTCTATGGACAGGCGACTCAGTATGGCCGATGTGGCAAGAACCGTTCTCGATCAGCTCGAGAAGTAGCTAGTTTTGTCGAATCAGGTTGGTGATTCGAACTGTTGAGCAACGTTCCCCAGCTTCGTTTGTGACAACAATCTCATGCACGGTCAAGGTCTTTCCAAGTGAAATTGCTGTTGCCACTCCTGTGACTTTCCCTGTGGTTACCGATTTCGAGTGAGATGCTGAAATCTCGATTCCAACTGCGTAAGCGTTTTGCCCAGCCCAAACATTTGCAGCAAAGGAGCCCAAAGTCTCTCCAAGAACCAGATAAGCCCCGCCGTGCAACAATCCTCTTGGCTGGGTGTTTCCTTCTACCGGCATAGTTGCAATCGCACGCTCAGCGCTTAGTTCAAGAATTTCTATCCCCATCTTCTGAGCTAGGTCACCAATGCCTCGTCTGGCGGCAACTAACTTCGCTTCTTCGCTAAGAATCGGTTCAGACATTTAGAACAGGCCTTTCATAAGAACTAAACAACTGGCGAAGTAGGCTAGCTGTTGTGACTACTAAGCCTACCCTTCTGCTTATTGACGGGCACTCGCTTGCTTTTAGGGCCTTCTACGCGCTAAACCCATCAAATTTTAGAACCCCAGACGGTCAATACACTAACGCCGTTCATGGTTTCATTTCCATGCTGTTGAATCTGCTCGAGGGGGAGAAACCCACACATTTAGCAGTTGCCTTCGATATCTCTGGTCCTTCGTTCAGAGCTATTGAGTACCCAGAGTACAAAGGTAACCGGGGTGAAACTCCAGAAGAGTTTTATGGTCAGACCGAGCTTCTCGAAGAAGCCATGAAGGCCATGAACATCACAACTCTCACCAAGAAAGATTTCGAAGCTGATGACATTCTTGCCTCGCTTGCTGACCAGGCGGCCAACGCTGGTTATCGAGTCTTGGTTGTTTCGGGAGATCGTGACACGTTCCAGTTGATAAGTGAAGATACGACCATCTTGTATCCAATCAAGGGTGTAATGAATCTTGCACGCATGAATGATGAGGCGGTTGTTGAACGGTACGGTATCCACGCAAAGCAGTATCCAGACCTAGCCGCTCTAGTTGGCGAAACTAGCGACAACCTTCCTGGTATCCCTGGAGTGGGCCCAAAGACAGCCGCAAAATGGTTGCAGACCTACGGTGACCTTGACACCGTCTTGGCAAGTGCTGAAGAGATTCCTGGGAAAGTTGGACAGTCCCTCAGGGACAACAGCGAACTTGCAGTAAGAAACCGAAGACTCAACCACTTGGTGCGGGATCTTGACCTTGGTTTAGAGTTTGAGTCACTTCGTCTAACTTCAGTTGATGAAGCTAAAGTGCGTTCAGTGTTCACCAAGATGCATTTCAAGACCCTTACCGAACGAGTCCTTCGTCTTCGTGGCCAGAACGGTAGCCAGACAGCTGGTCTCTCAACCGCGCTGGCCACCAGTGTCGAACCGTCGGAGAGGATTGTCTTAGAGAGAATCTTTGACACCCTAGAGATCCCTACAGCACGAACTTGTGACGCTAAAGAAGTGGCTAATTGGATTGCCAAGCAGGGAGTGGTCGGGTTCGAACTTGAAGAGACTGATGATTCTTTGAGTATGGGTTTTGCAAATACCAGTGAGCGATTGGTTTTGTCGGGGGCGCCAGACGCAGTCATTCTTGATTGGCTTAGAAGCAAATCTCCTAAAGCTCTGTTTGATCTCAAAGGCACCCGAAGAATCCTGTTATCACAGGGTCTAGAGATAGATGGGGTTGTTGATGATGCTCTATTGCTCGCCTATCTTTTGAACCCCGTTCGTCGAAACTACTATGTCGATGACATAGCCCTGGAACAGTTGGGTTTATCAATCCAGCGCTCGGACCCAAATCAGTTGATTCCAGAAGCAAACTCAGATCCAAGTCTGGATGCTTGGTTGGCAATCTCACTAGCCCGTCCAATGCGAGACAAGGTTGAAAAACAGGCTCAGCTAAAACTATACGAAAGCATCGAGTTGCCGAGCTCAATCACCTTGTCAACAATGGAGAGTCAGGGTATTTCAATTGACACCGCGAAACTGGAAGCCTTGTTTGAATCGCTATCTGCCGAAGTTGCTGTTATAGCCAAAGATGCTTACAAGATCATCGGCAAGGAAATCAACCTTGCTTCTCCAAAGCAGCTTCAGACAGTCCTGTTTGATGAACTTGGCATGACTGGTACCAAGTCACTGAAAACTGGTTTCTCCACAAACGCAGCCGCCTTGAATGAGCTTTTTGAACTCAATGGTCATCCATTTTTGGAGAAGTTGTTAGCTCACCGCGATTCGACGAAGCTGAAGCAGATGGTTGAAACCCTACTAAAGGCCGTTGAGGATGACTCAAAAATTCACACCACTTATGTTCAAACTGGAACCTCGACCGGGCGACTTAGTAGTGAGAATCCAAACCTTCAGAACATACCTATTCGAAATCCTCGTGGTGCGCAGATTCGCGACTCGTTTATCGCTTCGGCCGGATTCGAGACTTTGCTCACAGCCGACTATTCCCAAATTGAAATGCGCATAATGGCACATTTGTCTGAAGACCCTGGTCTTATCGAGGCATTTAACAATGGCGAAGACCTACATCGATTTGTTGGTTCTAGAATCTTCGGAGTCGATCCAAGTGCCGTGACTTCCGATATGCGAGCACAGGTAAAGGCCATGAGCTACGGGTTGGTTTATGGCCTTAGCGAGTATGGACTTGCCAAGCAGCTTGGGCTTAGTAATGCCGATGCCAAGCAGCTAATGAAGGACTATTTTGAGCGTTTTGGGGGAGTGCGACGCTACTTGGCGAAGGTAGTTGAAGACGCGAAGGCCCTCGGGTACACCCAGACTTTGCATGGCCGAAGACGCCCCTTTGATGATCTCAACAGTAAGATCTTCCAGGTTCGTGAAAACGCTAGAAGAGCCGCCCTAAACGCTCCTATTCAAGGCACCGCAGCCGACATCATGAAGATTGCCATGAACGCCATAGCAATTGAGATGAAGAGTTCAGGTCTAAAGTCTCGAATGCTGCTTCAAGTCCACGATGAGCTTGTTTTTGAGGTGGCCAAGGGCGAATTGCAGAGCCTCCGGGCCTTGGTCGTCGAGAAAATGTCAAACGTAGTGAAGTTGTCCGTGCCACTTGAAGTCCAGGTTGGCACTGGCCGGAGCTGGGATGAGGCAGGCCACTAGCCCTTGGTTGGGCTGTTTATCTACACTAAGCTGATAGGGCGCCTTGGCGCATGACCCCTATCCGCTGTTGCGGTGGAAATCATTTCTTTTTTCAAAAAGGCCTTGAGACCATTGCGACCTGAGTATACAAATAATGGAGTAACTATCTCTATGACCACTGAAACAACCGTAAAGGCGCCAAAGCAGGTAGCCGTAAACGACATCGGTTCCGCAGAAGACTTTTTAGCTGCTGTCGAAAAGACTCTAAAGTTCTTCAACGACGGTGACCTTATCGAAGGTACCGTAGTAAAAATTGACCGCGACGAGGTTCTACTCGACGTTGGATACAAGACAGAAGGTGTTATTCCTTCTCGGGAACTCTCTATTCGCCACGACGCCGACCCAGGCGACATCGTTTCCGTGGGCGACAAAATTGAGGCACTTGTTCTTCAGAAAGAAGACAAGGAAGGCCGACTAATTCTTTCCAAGAAGCGTGCTCTATACGAGCGTGCTTGGGGCGATGTTGAGAAGATTAAGGAAGCAGACGGCACCGTAACTGGAACCGTAATCGAAGTTGTCAAGGGCGGTCTTATCGTCGACATCGGTCTTCGTGGATTCCTTCCAGCATCGCTAATCGAACTTCGTCGTGTTCGCGACCTTGGTCCATACATGGGCCAGGAAGTCGAAGCCAAGATTCTTGAGCTAGACAAGAACCGCAATAACGTTGTCTTGTCTCGCCGCGCTCTATTGGAGCAGAGTCAATCAGCTTCTCGTTCAACCTTCCTAGCGGACCTAGCTAAGGGTCAGATTCGAACTGGTGTTGTCTCTTCCATCGTAAACTTTGGAGCCTTCATTGACCTTGGCGGCGTGGACGGTCTTGTTCACGTATCAGAGCTGTCATGGAAGCACATCGAGCACGCGTCTGAAGTTGTTGAAATTGGGCAAGAAGTTACTGTTGAGGTGTTGGAAGTTGATCAGGACCGTGAGCGCGTCTCATTGTCACTGAAGGCAACGCAAGAGGACCCATGGCAGGTGTTTGCTCGCACTCACTCAATCGGTCAGTACGCGCCTGGAAAGGTCACCAAGCTAGTGCCATTTGGTGCATTCGTTCGTGTCGCCGACGGTATCGAGGGGCTAGTCCACATCTCGGAGCTTTCTACCAAGCACATTGAGCTTGCTGAGCAAGTTGTTTCAGTTAACCAGGATGTTTTCGTAAAGGTTATCGACATTGATCTTGACCGTCGTCGTATCTCGCTGTCACTAAAGCAGGCGCTTGAGGAAGTAGATCCAGAGGGAACTGACTTCAACCCAGCGCTTTATGGAATGTATGCAGAGTATGACGACAAAGGTCAGTACAAGTATCCAGATGGTTTCGATGCAGCAACTGGCGAATGGCAGCCAGGACATGAAGAAGCCAGAGCCAAATGGGAGAAGGAATACTCCGAAGCTCACGCAAGATGGGAAGAGCACAAGAAGCAGGTTGCAGAAGCGAACAAGCTTGCTGCTACTCTGCCTGATCTACCAGCGCCTAGCGCTTCAGCTCCAAGCGACACCATCACAAGCGAGTCATCCGAGACCCCAAGTGCTGGAACGCTTTCAGGAGATGAGTCACTTAGCGCACTTCGCGACAAGCTAAGCGACAACGAGTAATCCATTTTTATACAACGAACCGGGGACTGGCGTTTTTGCTGGTCCCCGGTTCTTTATTTGTAGGCTGGTGGCATGTTCTTAGTTGGTCTAACCGGAGGCATTGCATCTGGCAAGTCGACAATCTCGACCATGCTTGCGAAACTGGGCGCGGAAGTTATCGATGCCGATTTAGTGGCAAGGGAAGTCGTGGAGCCTGGAACACAAGGACATAAAGAAGTCGTTGCGGAATTCGGGCAAGGAGTCATTCACCCGGATGGGTCTCTATCAAGAGCAGCCCTTGCCGAGCAAGTGTTTGCAGACCAAGCAAAAAGAACCAAGCTCGAAGCAATTCTCCATCCGCTTATCAAGCAGCGAACCATGCAGCTCATTGCACAAAGCAAAAATGCCATTGTCGTATATGTTGTTCCGTTGCTTGTCGAGGCCAAAGTGGAATACCCGTTCGATCTTGTTATAACCGTTGAGTCTGGTGTTGAGAAACAGATTCAAAGACTGAGAAATAGCCGCGGGCTGACTGAAGATGAAGCGCAATCGCGAATTCATGCCCAGGCTTCGGAAGCGCAGCGTGTAGCAAGAGCCGATATTCGCTTAGATGGTTCGGTGTCGTTAGCGGAGCTCGAGGCTGAGGTTTCTAAAATCTGGGATTTGCTAGTACTGAAAGCGGAAGCCAAGGCCAATAATGGAAAGAACTAGAGCCTTCACACCTTTCAAGGTAGTTAGCGATTTCAAGCCATCTGGTGATCAACCCGAAGCAATTGCCCAACTTTCGAAAAGAATCAAAGCCGGCGAAAAGGACGTCGTGCTTATGGGTGCAACGGGTACAGGAAAATCAGCAACCACCGCGTGGCTAATCGAAGCCCTTCAAAGACCTACTTTGGTCATGGCGCACAACAAGACGCTGGCTGCCCAGCTGGTCACGGAACTAAGAGAGATGTTCCCGAACAACGCAGTCGAGTACTTCGTTAGCTACTACGACTACTACCAGCCGGAAGCCTATGTGCCCCAAACTGACACTTTCATTGAGAAGGACTCAAGCATCAATGAGGAGGTGGAGCGACTCCGCTATTCGGCGACAATGAGCCTTTTGTCCCGCAGAGATGTGATTGTGGTCTCTACGGTTTCCTGCATTTATGGTCTTGGAGCTCCAAAAGAGTACCTGGATCAATCAATTCCCCTGCAGGTTGGTCAATCGATAGATCGTGATGACCTAATTCGCAAGTTTGTATCAATGCAGTACCAGCGAAATGATGTTGACTTTTCGCGCGGGAACTTCAGGGTCAAGGGGGACACTCTCGAGATCATTCCCGTGTATGACGAGTACGCAACCAGGGTCGAATTTTTTGGAGATGAGATTGAGGCTATTTTCTCGCTTCATCCACTAACCGGCGATGTAATCAAAGAGCTAGATGCCGTATCGATATTCCCTGCAAGTCACTACGTTGCATCTCCGGCGCAGATGGGAAGGGCAATAGAGGCAATCGAGAACGAGCTTGCTCAGCGGCTTAGAGAGTTCGAATCTCAGGGCAAATTGTTGGAAGCCCAACGTATCAAGATGAGAACGAACTTTGATCTGGAGATGATACGAGAGCTCGGGTTCTGCTCCGGAATTGAGAACTACTCACGGCACATTGATGGTCGTGCAGAGGGCGAACCACCTTCTTGTCTTCTGGATTACTTCCCAGAAGATTTCTTGACTGTCATCGATGAATCGCATGCTACAGTTCCCCAAATCGGAGCAATGTATGAAGGGGACGCTTCCAGGAAGCGAACACTAGTTGAGCACGGTTTCCGTCTTCCTTCAGCAATGGATAACAGACCACTTAAGTGGTCTGAGTTTCAGGGGAGAGTAGGGCAAACGGTCTATCTGTCAGCAACCCCTGGAAAGTATGAACTTGCTGCTGCAGACGGAGTTGTTGAGCAGATTATTCGACCCACTGGTCTAGTTGATCCAGCGATTGTCCTAAAACCCACTAAGGGTCAAATTGATGATCTGCTTGAAGAAATCAGAGTTAGATCTGCAAAGAATGAGCGAGTACTTGTGACCACTCTCACAAAGAAGATGGCTGAGGAGCTGACTGATTACCTTTCCGAGGCAGGAGTGAAGGTTCGCTATCTACACTCTGACGTGGACACGTTGAAGCGCGTTGAGCTCCTGAGGCAGCTGAGACAGGGTGTTTACGACGTACTTGTCGGTATCAACTTGCTTAGGGAGGGTCTTGACTTGCCGGAGGTTTCTCTTGTGGCAATTCTTGACGCTGACAAAGAGGGTTTCCTTCGTTCAGCTACATCGCTAATTCAAACCATCGGTCGAGCAGCGAGAAACGTGAGCGGAGAAGTTCACATGTATGGCGATAACCTGACCGATTCGATGAAGAAGGCAATCGACGAGACAACGCGGAGGCGTGCTAAACAGGTTGCCTACAACAAGGAAAAGGGGGTCGATCCTCAACCGTTGCAGAAGAAGATTGTGGACATAACCGACCAAATCGAACGTGAAGAAATTGACACTGCCGAGCTAATTGCGGAGTTTGGCCAGGGCAAGGGCAGGAAGAAGCAGGCTGTACCGCTGCGTTCGAAACGTGGGATTGCTGCTATGGCAGAGGACGAAATCATGGCTGTAGTTATCGATCTAGATTTGCAGATGCGCCATGCTGCCAAAGAGCTCCAGTTTGAACTAGCTGCAAGGCTTAGAGACGAAATTGGGGAGCTCAAGCACGAATTACGCCAGATGAAGAAAGCTGGGCACATCTAAGTTGACCCCGTCCGCAGGGTTAGGCTGGTAGACGTGAATCCGCAGACAACCCAATCCCAAGACCTCCTTGTCGTCAAGGGCGCAAGGGTACACAACCTGCAAAACGTTACTGTCGAGATGCCTAGAAACTCTTTGGTTGTGTTCACCGGATTGTCTGGCTCTGGAAAATCATCGCTTGCCTTTGACACAATTTTCGCCGAAGGACAAAGAAGATATGTTGAATCTCTTTCGGCTTACGCCAGACAGTTTCTAGGTCAAGTAGATAGGCCAGATGTAGATTTCATCGAAGGCCTTTCCCCAGCGGTCTCAATAGATCAGAAGTCAACGAACCGAAACCCGCGCTCTACAGTAGGCACAATAACCGAAATACACGACTACTTGCGACTGCTCTGGGCGCGAATTGGTGTGCCCTTCTGCTCAGAGTGTGGTGAACAAATTGTCAAACAAACACCTCAGCAAATAGTCGATCAGATTCTTGAGTACCCCGAAGGGACTAAGTTCCAGGTGCTGGCGGAATTAGTAGATCAAAAGAAGGGTGAGTTTGTTGACCTTTTCAAAGACCTAATTGCGCAGGGCTACGCCAGAGCGATGGTTGATGGCGAGACAATCTCACTTGCTGAGGCCACGCCTCTGAAGAAGTCATACAAACACGACATCGCCGTTGTTGTTGACCGTCTCGCCATCAAATCAGGTATTTCTGGTCGGCTTACCGATTCAATCGAAACGGCTCTGAAACTTGCTGGCGGCAAAGTGACAATTGATTTTGTCGAAAAAAAGGGTCCGGACGCGAAGCGGAGTTTTTCAGAACAGATGTCTTGCCCTAACGATCACGCCCTAGCTATAACAGAGATTGAACCTCGTACCTTCTCGTTTAATGCTCCTTTTGGGGCATGCCAGGAGTGCTCCGGCCTTGGAACCAAGATGGCTGTAGACGCAGACCTGGTAATAGGTGACGTCGAGGCGTCGGTTTTGGATGGTGTAATCCTGCCTTGGTCGACGCAGGGCAAAGGGTTGTTCCATTACTTCTCCAGAATGCTTCAAGGTCTCGCCAAAGATTTATCGTTCTCCCTCATGACGCCTTGGCAAGATCTTCCAGAAGAAGTTCAGTACGCAATCCTGCATGGAAACGACTTCGACGTTCAAGTTCGGTGGAAGAACAGATACGGGCGTGAGCTTCGTTACACCACAGGGTTTGAAGGAGTTCTGAACTATATCGAACGCAAGTACTTGGAATCCGAAAATGACTACTCCCGAGGCAAGTGGGCAGGGTTCCTTCGAGAGATCCCATGCCCTGCCTGTGAGGGTGCGAGACTTCGGCCCGAAGTTCTTGCAATTAAAGTTGCCGATACATCTATTGCCGCCGTGGCCGCCATGAGCCTTGGAGAGTGCGTTGAGTTCTTTGCCAAATTGAAGCTGGGAAAGCGCGACGAGAAAATTGCCGCTCAGGTTCTTCGCGAAATCCGTGCGCGACTAGATTTTCTAATGTCGGTTGGTCTTGACTACCTTTCTCTTGAACGTGCCGCTGGCTCGTTATCAGGTGGTGAGGCGCAACGAATTCGTCTAGCAACTCAAATTGGTTCAGGATTGACCGGAGTTCTTTACGTATTAGACGAGCCGTCTATTGGCTTGCATCAGAGAGACAACAGAAGGCTTATTGACACCCTGATAAAACTTCGTGAGCTTGGGAACACACTGGTTGTCGTTGAACACGACGAAGACACTATTAGGACCTCAGACTGGGTTGTTGACATTGGGCCAGGAGCGGGCATCAATGGGGGCCGGGTTGTTCACTCAGGCACATACAAGCAGCTTCTTGCAAATACGGAATCGATTACTGGAGATTACCTATCTGGTCGAAAAAGCATCGCGCTTCCAAAAACTCGTCGCCCAATCGACCCAAAACGCATTATTTCGGTCGTCGGTGCTAAAGCCAACAATCTAAAGAATCTGACTGTCAATTTTCCTCTGGGTGCATTCATTGCAGTCACTGGAGTAAGTGGGTCCGGTAAATCGACATTGGTCAACGACATTCTCTACAACGTTTTGGCAAATGCACTAAACGGAGCGAAGTTGGTTGCAGGTAAGCACACGAGGATCACGGGCCTATCGCAGCTGGACAAGGTCGTCCACGTAGATCAGAATCCGATCGGACGAACACCTAGATCCAATCCGGCGACTTACACAGGAGTCTTTGATCACATCAGAAAGTTGTTTGCAGAAACCTCTGAGTCGAAGGCTAGGGGTTATCAGCAGGGCCGGTTCTCCTTTAACGTCAAGGGCGGACGGTGTGAGGCATGTAGTGGCGATGGAACACTAAAAATAGAAATGAACTTCCTGCCAGATGTCTATGTTTCTTGCGAAACATGTCATGGCGCTCGGTACAACCGTGAAACTCTTCAAGTCAAATACAAAGGGAAGTCCATCTCTGAAGTTCTCGAGATGCCAATTGAAGAGGCGGCAACGTTTTTTGAGGCAATATCCTCTATCTCGCGGTATCTAACCACTTTGGTAGATGTGGGTCTGGGTTATGTTCGACTTGGCCAGTCGGCTACCACACTCTCCGGTGGGGAAGCACAGCGCGTGAAGCTCGCAACCGAGTTGCAGAGGAGGTCGACGGGTAAGACTGTTTACGTTCTAGATGAACCGACAACGGGACTTCATTTCGAAGATGTAAGAAAGTTGCTACTGGTTCTAAACTCTCTGGTTGACAAAGGCAACACCGTTATTGTTATTGAACACAATTTAGACGTCATTAAATCCGCTGACTGGCTTCTTGACTTAGGACCCGAAGGTGGATTTCGTGGTGGAGAATTAGTTGCTGAAGGAACTCCTGAGCAGGTTTCCAAGAACAAGGCGAGTTTTACTGGGGCCTTCCTTAAGGAGATTCTGAAGTAGATGGCCAACGACCTGTCCTTCCGGCCGAAGACATCAGAAATACCAACCCGACCTGGCGTCTATCGCTTCTACGATGAGAAGCGACGTGTCTTGTATGTGGGTAAAGCCAAGAATCTTAGAGCTCGACTCCAGAGCTATTTCGCACCGGTTGATTCGCTACACGAAAGAACCAGAAGGATGGTGCTATCGGCGGCGGATGTTGATTGGACAATTGTAAAAACTGAATTTGAAGCTCTCCAGCTGGAATACACATGGATAAAGGAATTCAATCCTCCATTCAACATTCGATTTAAGGATGATAAGTCCTATCCTTACCTTGCAGTGTCTTTGTCCGACAAACTTCCAAGAGTCTTCATCACTAGAAATCGCGACTTAAAGGGTGTTAAGTACTTTGGTCCTTACACTCAAGCTTGGGCCATTAGGCAAACACTAGACACACTGCTGAAGGTTTATCCAATTCGATCTTGTTCTTCCGGTGTTTTTAACGCAGCAAAGAGAGCAAACCGACCCTGCCTGCTTGCCGACATTGGCAAATGCTCGGCTCCTTGCGTTGGACGCGTGAATCAAGACGAGCATCTCTCAACCGCAAAAGATCTGGTCACTTTTATGAGTGGAATGGATCCTAAGCAAGTCGAAATTCTGCAGGAGCGCATGGAAAAAGCTTCTGAAGCCCAGAACTACGAGCTCGCAGCGCGATTGCGAGACAACATTGGAGCCCTGGAAACCGTTCTGGAAAAGAGCACTGTTGTTTTCAGCGACCTAACTGACGCTGACCTTTTCGGAGTGGCTCACGATGAATTGGCGGCTGCGGTTTCGTTGTTTTCTGTCCGTGGTGGACGAATTAGGGGTGTTAGGTCCTGGGTAGTCGATAAGGAGATAGAGCAGCCGCTGGAAGAACTGGTTCGACAGATTGTTCTGTTTGCTTATACGGCAGCGGAGGGCGTAGAAGCGCCGACGGTTCCAAAGGAAATTCTCGTTCCTGCGTTGCCAGAAGACGCGTCTGATCTAGAACAATTCCTTGAGCAATCTAGAGGTGGCTCGGTTTCTCTTCGAGTACCAAAACGCGGTGACAAAGCTGCTCTTGCAGAAACTGCTCTCGAGAACGCCCAGCACTCATTAGCACTCTACAAAACAAGAAGAACTGCAGATTTCACAGCTCGATCCGAGTCACTTTCTGCTCTTGCTAAGGCGCTATCTCTTTCCGAGGCGCCACTTCGCATCGAGTGCTATGACGTCTCTCATCTTTCAGGAACCAACATCGTAGCTTCCATGGTGGTATTCGAGGACGGACTGCCTAAAAAGTCTCAATACCGCCAGTTCAACATTGAGAAAGCGGTTGATGATACAGATTCCATTTTCCAAGTTCTATCGCGACGGCTCAAGTATCTAAGAGATCCCCAGAGTCTCGACGATGGACGCTTTAGCTACCTACCATCTTTGATTGTTGTTGACGGTGGACTTCCTCAAGTAGGAGCTGCCAAGAAGGCGATTGTGGAGTCGGCAGTGCCAGATTTGGCATTATGTGGACTAGCGAAAAGACTTGAGGAAGTTTGGCTGCCGGGTTCTGATTTTCCAGTGATTCTCCCGAGGGGTTCGGAGGAGCTGTTTTTGCTGCAGCGGATAAGAGATGAGTCGCATAGATTTGCACTCACAGCGTCGAGAAGGAAGCGATCCAGTAGCATTTCCAGCTCTCTTCTTGAAATTCCTGGGCTTGGGGAGAAGCGCGTCACAGCGCTGCTTCGAAGATTTGGTTCAGCAAAACGCCTAAAGCTTGCATCCGTTGAAGAGATTTCCGATGTTGCAGGTATTGGCGAGGGCATGGCAAAACAGATTTTGTCCCAGATAAACCAGTTGCCGTAACGCGCTCGGGCGTGTCGCGAATTGGCTAGACTCGTGGTGAACGAGGGGAATAAATGCCTGAGAATCTGGGCCATGAGCTACTGATTGTCACTGGAATGTCCGGTGCTGGACGCTCAACTGTCGGCAATGCCCTTGAGGATCTTGGTTGGTACGTGGTCGATAACTTACCACCCCAGATGCTCGGCCCAATTGCTGACCTTTTCACCATTACCAAAACACCCGTTCCGAGACTTGCCGTGATTATCGATGTCCGCGGAGGAGAGTTCTTCAGTGAACTTGAGGACAACCTAGCGCTATTGGGTGGAAAGGCCGTTAACGTTCGCGTTGTTTACCTAGAGGCTAACGATGTAACACTTGTGAAGAGATTCGAACAAGTGCGCCGGCCACATCCCCTGCAAGGCGATGGAACAATTCTTGACGGCATTGCCGAGGAGAGAAAGCGTCTACTTGCGCTTCGGGAGTCGGCGGATGTGGTTATGGACACTTCTGATTTGAACGTGCATCAGCTTTCAACAAAAACAGCTGAACATTTCTCGGTCGATTCAACTGTGAAACTGCAGTTGACAGTGATGAGCTTTGGCTACAAGTACGGAATCCCCGTAGATGCTGACAATGTTGCCGATGCAAGATTTTTACCAAACCCATTCTGGAACGAAGAGCTGCGCCCATTCACGGGTCTCGACAGTCAAGTCAGCGATTATGTTCTTTCGCAAACCGGAGCAATGGAGTTCGTAGAGAGCTACGCAAAAACTCTCGCTCCTGTTCTAGAGGGGTACCTCAGAGAGAATAAGCACTACGCGACAATTGCGATCGGTTGCACCGGGGGTAAGCACCGCTCGGTTGCAGTTTCTCAGAAGCTTTCAGAATTGCTTTCAGTCAACAACGAGTACACAGTCACGGTAAGACATCGTGACCTTGGTAAGGAGTAACGCTTTGGCATTAACTGCTGACATAAAGGATGAGCTTGCGCGCATCGATGTCCCTAAAAATGGAGTTCGAGCCGCTGAGCTTGCTACTATCTTGCGCCTTGCTGGCGGGTTGCACCTAGTCTCTGGAAAAGTGGTTATTGAGATTGAACTGGACTCTGCTCAGGTAGCTAGAAGGGTTCGTAAAGATCTAACCGAGCTTTTTGGCTGTGACAGTGAGCTTGCGGTTATCTCTGCAGGGGGAATCAGAAAAACTAACCGCTATCAAGTGCGAGTACTTGGTCAAGGCGAGGTGCTTGCTCGTCAAACCGGGCTCGTCGATACGCGCGGTCGTCCGGCTCGTGGGCTACCGGCGGCCCTTGTCACCGGGTCTCTAGGAGAGGCCCAAGCTGTTTGGCGTGGCGCTTTTCTTGCGCATGGCTCGCTCACTGACCCGGGACGTTCCGCGGCTTTGGAAGTCACTGCTCCCGGTAACGAGGTTGCAATGGCACTTGTAGGGGTTGCAAGAAGACTTGGAATAGTAGCTAAGCCTCGCGAGGTAAGGGGAGTATTCCGCGTCGTGATAAGAGACGGCGACGCAATTAGCGCGATGCTAACGCAAATGGGGGCTCATGGACAACTACTGAAGTGGGAAGAGCTTCGACTAAGACGCGAAGTGCGAGCAACCGCAAACCGACTTGCCAATTTTGACGATGCTAACTTGCGTCGCTCAGCCCAGGCCGCAGTTGCCGCCGGTGCTCGAGTGGCACGGGCGCTTGAGATTCTGGGAGATGATGTACCTAAGCACCTCAAGTACGCGGGCGAGCTAAGGGTCAGGCACAAGCAGGCAAGCCTGGACGAGCTTGGAAGACTGGCTAATCCGCCAATGACCAAGGACGCGGTTGCCGGCAGAATCAGAAGACTTTTGTCAATGGCAGATAAGAAAGCAGAAGATTTGGGTATTGAAGGTACCGATGCCTTCTTGCCAGAGGACCTCGAGAACGACTAGATAGTTTCAACCTCATAATAGAGATACACCGATAACTAAGGAAAGATTCCGATGACAAAGTACACCCTTCCAGATCTTGATTACGACTTCGCAGCTCTCGAGCCTCACATCTCGGGTCGTATTATGCAGCTTCATCACGGCAAGCATCACGCTGCCTACGTTGCAGGTGCCAACGCGACTCTCGATCTAATGGCTGAAGCGCGTGAGAAGAATGACCTCACATGGATTAACAAGCTTCAGAAGGACCTAGCTTTCAACCTTGGTGGTCACGTGAATCACTCGATCTTCTGGAAGAACCTTTCCGCCGAAGGTGGAGACAAGCCAACTGGAGAGCTAGCAGCAGCAATCAACGAGTTTTTTGGTAGCTACGACGGTTTTAGAGCTCACTTCACAGCAAACGCGATGGGGATTCAAGGCTCGGGATGGTCAATTCTTGCCTGGGACGTATTGGGTCAGCGTCTAATCATTGAGCAGCTTTACGACCAGCAGGGTAATTTAGTAGCGGCTTCCGTTCCACTTCTGATGCTGGACATGTGGGAGCATGCTTTCTACTTGGACTACCAGAACGTCAAAGCCGACTACGTGGCCGCTTTCTGGAACATCGTGTCCTGGACCGACGTTCAGGCACGCTTTGAGGCTGCCAGAGGGCAGACCAAGGGCTTACTGCTAGTCTGAAGCAAGCAATTCCACCCGAGGGTGCGTGGATCTGTCCCACTTAGAACCAGCGCTTAGAGCGCCCTACGGAAAGGCAAAATCATGGGAATCAAAGTTGGAATCAACGGCTTTGGCAGAATCGGTAGAAACTACCTTCGAGCAGAAATGGCCAAGGGAACTGACCTTGAGATCGTTGCCGTAAATGATTTGTCGGATCCAAAAGCCCTTGCCCACCTTCTAAAGTACGACTCTGTCACAGGCCGTCTTGACGCCGATGTGCGAGTTGAAGGTCAAAACATAATCGTCGGTGGATATAAGATCAAAGTTTTGGCCGAAAGAGACCCTGCAGCACTTGGCTGGGGTGATCTTGGAGTTGACATCGTCATCGAGTCAACGGGACGCTTCACGGATGCCAAAGAAGCCATCAAGCACATCGAAGCTGGAGCAAAGAAGGTTCTCATTTCAGCGCCTGCAACCGGTGAAGATGCGACCTTCGTTATTGGTGTGAACGAGCATCTTTACGATCCTGAGAATCACCACATCATTTCAAACGCTTCCTGCACCACCAACTGCCTTGCACCCCTGGCAAAAGTATTCAACGATGAATTCGGGATCGAAAATGGTCTAATGACCACGGTTCATGCCTACACAGCTGACCAAAACCTACAGGACGGCCCGCACTCTGATCTTCGTCGAGCAAGAGCTGCGGCCATTAACATCGTTCCATCCTCGACAGGTGCTGCCAAGGCCATCGGTCTTGTCCTTCCGGAACTAAAGGGCAAGCTTGATGGTTATGCACTTCGCGTCCCAGTGCCAACAGGATCGATCACAGATTTGACTCTTCTTTCCAAGAAGAGAGTCACCATTGAAGAGATCAAGGCTGCCTACAAAAAAGCGGCTGATGGCCCGCTAAAGGGAATCTTGAAATACACCGAAGATGAAATCGTATCCTCCGACATTGTGACCGATCCTCATTCGTCAATCTTTGATGCAGGCCTTGTAAAGGTGATTGATCAAACAGTAAAGATTAGCTCCTGGTACGACAACGAATGGGGTTACTCAAACCGTTTGGTCGATTTGACTGTTTTGGTTGCAAACAAACTATAGAAACTTGAGAACACTTTCTGATCTCGGCAATCTAGCCGGCAAGCGCGTGCTGTTGCGTGTTGACTTTAATGTTCCACTACAAAATGGCGCGATACTCGACGATGGTCGAATCCGTGCTGCTTTGCCGACCATAAAGTATTTACTAGGGCTTGGCTCAAGCGTCCTAATCTGTTCCCACTTGGGACGACCAGACGGTTCAATCAAACCTGAGTATTCACTCTCACCAGTTGCTATCAGACTGTCTGAGCTTTTGAACCAAGAAGTTTTCTTTGCTAATGATTCAGTAGGGAGGCAGGCCCAACAGATTGCACAAGCACTTTTACCTGGCGCTGTTGCAGTACTCGAGAACCTCAGGTTCCAAGAAGCAGAGACCAGTAAGGATCCACAAGTCAGGATGGCTTTTGCAAGCAAGCTAGCTGAATTGGCGGATGTGTTTGTAAGTGATGGATTCGGAGTTGTGCATCGTAAGCATGCAAGTGTTTACGAACTTGCGACTCTTCTTCCATCAGCGGCCGGTCTATTGGTTGAAACTGAACTAAAGATCCTGCAGGCCCTGACAGCCTCTGATTCAAAGCCCTACACAGTGGTATTGGGTGGATCTAAGGTCTCGGACAAGCTTGCTGTGATTGGCTCGTTGCTTCCAAAAATTGACAATCTGGTAGTCGGTGGCGGGATGCTCTTTACATTCCTAGCCGCAAAAGGCTACAAAGTTGCCGGTTCATTGTTGGAGCAGGATCAGATTTCAGTGGTACGGGAGTATATGAATCGGGCTGAGAGTCTGGGAGTGACCATTTTTTTGCCAACTGACATCCGGATGGCTAGCAAATTCGCAGCAGACGCTGACGTAGAAGTCGCTTCCTCAGAAGCTCTGGATAAGACTCGATTTGGTGACTCAGGAATTGGTCTAGACATTGGACCAGAAACTGAGTTGGTCTTCGCGAAAATCATTGAAGAATCAAAGATTTGTTTCTGGAATGGCCCTATGGGGGTATTTGAGTTCGACAAGTTTGCCTCAGGAACGCGAGCTATTGCGTCAGCTCTTTCAAAAGTTCAGGGCTTGAGCGTGGTAGGTGGCGGCGATTCCGCAGCAGCGGTTCGGGCGCTTGGCTTTTCTGAAGGCGATTTTGGTCACATCTCCACCGGTGGCGGAGCTAGTCTTGAATACTTAGAAGGTAAGTCTCTACCGGGCCTGGAGGTTCTTAATTGAGTGACCGTAAACCGCTTATCGCGGGTAACTGGAAAATGAATTTAGATCATCAGCAGGCAATTGCCTTGGTTCAAAAAATCGCATGGACCCTAAAGGACGTCAGTCACGACTACGAGAAGGTGGAAGTGGCTGTCTTCCCACCCTTTACTGACCTGAGAAGCGTTCAAACACTGCTCGATGCAGACAAGCTTCAGCTTGTTCTTGGGGCACAGGATCTTTCACAGCATGAATCCGGTGCTTACACCGGCGAGATCTCAGGGCAGTTTTTGAAGAAGCTCGATGTGAAGTACGTTTTGGTTGGACATTCAGAACGACGCACTTTGCACAATGAGGACGATGAAATTGTGCAAACGAAGGTTGCTGCCGCATTCAGCAGCAACCTAATACCAGTTATCTGCGTAGGGGAGACTCTTGAGCAACTTGAGGTAGAAGGAGCTGCAGCTGTTCCAGTTACTCAACTTCGGAAAGCTCTTGAGGGTCACAAGGAACTGGGGGAGTTCGTAGTTGCTTATGAACCTGTCTGGGCTATTGGAACCGGCAAGGTGGCAACATCAGAGCAGGCGGCTGAAGTGGCCAAAAAGCTTAGAGCGGCTATTTCGGAACTTGCCTCAGAAGAAGTCGCTCAGGCCACAAGGATTCTGTACGGCGGTTCGGTCAAAAGCGCCAATGTGGCCGGATTCCTTGCATCCGATGAAGTTGATGGGGTTTTAGTTGGCGGTGCCAGCGTAGATGTTGGCGAGTTTACTGGGATCTGTCGATTCCAGAAGCATGTCAGCTTATAATTCTCTAGTACCGAAAACAGAACAGGTAAATCATGGCCGCCATTCAAATCGCCCTCCAGGTGCTGCTTGCCATTACTAGCTTGCTGCTGATCCTGATGATTCTTCTACATAAAGGTCGAGGTGGTGGACTTTCTGACATGTTTGGCGGAGGTGTCACTTCTAATGTTGCATCATCCGGTGTTGCTGAGCGCAACTTGAACCGAATCACTATCATCTTGGGATTGGTCTGGGTGTCCGCTGTAATCGGACTAGGACTTTTCACAAGATTCGGATTCTAGGGGTTAGCTTTTGGCAAACGGCGGTTCGGCAATCAGAGGTTCTCGTGTTGGCGCTGGCCCCATGGGCGAGCAGTACCGAGGATTCAAATCGGAGCGAGTCCAGCGCAGCTACTACTGCATAAACGGACACGTTCAAGAACCGATGTTCGCAGCTCACATCGATCCAAGCGAAATCCCGGACATGATCGACTGTCCTAACTGTGGCATGCCTGCAGGCCAGGACAAGAAGAATCCTCCTGAAACCGAAAAACACGAGCCATACAAGACTCATCTTGCATACGTAAAAGAGCGGCGTACGGCTGACGAGGCAAAGTCTTTACTTGATGAAGCATTAGCTTCAATCAGAGAAAGAAGGGTAAAGCTCGCTCAGGAAGCCACCAAACAGGCAAAGCTTGCAGCCGCCAAGGTAGCCGCCGCAAAGGTCGCCGCTGCTAAAGCGGCTGCAGCAAAAGCTGTAAAGCCAAAGCCTGAAAAGAAGATTGAAAAGCCTGCTGCTAAGAAAGCCGCCCCTAAGCCTCCAGCAAAGAAGTCACCTGCCAAACCTGCGGCGAAGTCAAAGGCAAAGTCCATTCCGAAGGCAGCTCCAAAGTCAAAGGCGCCAGAGAAAGTTTCTAAGAAAGTTTCGAAACCGTTAGTAAAAGCAGCTCCGAAAGCTGCTGCGAAGAAATCTACTAAGAAGTAATTTCCGAAGCAGCGGCTTTGTCCAAGTACCACTTGGTTAGTTTCTTTCCAGACACCTTCCCGGCCGGCAGCAGTTCACCTGCGAATACCCTAGATACTGCGTTCGCTTTTTCCTCACCTGCAACCAAGAACCAGACTTGATTCGCACTCGAAAGAGCTTCAAAACTAAGAGAAATGCGCTGGGCGGGGGATTTTGGGGAGTTAGGCTCGGCAACAACCCATTTACCAAACTCGATTGGCCTTGAGCCAGGAAATAAGGAAGCGATGTGGCCATCGTCACCCATTCCTAGTAAGACGATGTCGAAAGTTGGGGCATCCGACCCAAGAACTTTGGCAAAAGTAAGTGATGCTTCGGCTAGTTCCCCTGCTTCGGTTGAAGGCATTGCGTGAATGTTCTGGGAAGGAATCTGCACTTTCGAAAGCAGGACATTTCTCGCTTGAACAAAATTTCGTTCGGCGCTTTCCGATGCAACAAATCTCTCGTCACCCCACCAGATAGACAGTTTCGATAACTCGAGATCATTGATAAGAGGAGCTAAGTATGCCAGCGTTTTTATTCCAACAGTTCCTCCGGTGAGAACCAAACTCACCTCCTGCTGTGAGGCAAGCAGCCCATCAAGTTCATTTGCCAGATCGTGTGCTGCTGTTTCAGCAACAGCTTCTGCATTGGCAAGATCACTGATTATCATTCTCGTCACTTCTCCTCCCTAAACAGGAGCTCTAGACCAGAAGTGATTACCTTTTCGAAAGCTAAGTCGGGGTCAAGCCTGCGAAGATCTTCGGCAAGACAGTCTCGAAGGGAGCGCACGGGAAGTGAAAGCTCTTTCGGCGGTTGGTTTGTTTGAGATAGCACTGCAATGTTGGACTGATCGCGGAGAATCTCGATTGAGCTGTCAGCACGAACAAGTCGAACTAGATATACCGCCTTTACGCCTACGGAATCTACTCGATGCTCCATGGCCACCGGGCAACTCAACTGCTGCCTCAACCATGCAGCCAGAAGCAGAGCGCTTGGATTCTGCATGTCTCCAATTACCTGCACAGATTCAATGTCTTCATAAGGTGGCTGATCCAACAGCGCAGCAAACTGTGCGCGCCATAGAGTCAGTCTTGTCCAAGAAAAGTCACTGTCTCCTGCTGCATAGGTTTGCGACAGCTTCTTTAGAAAAGCCTTGGGATCTGGTTGATTGAGCGCGTCAGTAATGCGTCGAGTGGCAATTTTTCCGATAGGGGACTCTGAGATCTTTTCCGGAGCTGCGTCGGGCCACCAAGCCACGACGGGGGCATCTGGAAGCAGCAGGCCCGTGACAAGAGATTGAGGGTAGCTAGCGGCTTCGCCCACCGGTCTCAGTATGACTACTTCTGAAGCTCCAGCGTCTCCTCCGACTCTGATCTCGGCATCTAGCTTTGGTTCTTTTCCTTCAGTCCCATCGATTAACACAATGATGCGGGATGGATGCTCTCTTGAGGCAGCATTTGCAGCTTCGATGGCTGTTTCAGCGTTGTCTGAATCCGTTTGTATAACGAGGGTAAGAACGCGACCCAGTGCCACGGCGCCACCTTGTTCGCGGATCTGAACTAAAGACTTTGAGATTTTGCTAACGGTCGTATTTGGAAGCTCAACAATCATGGCCGTCTCCAACTCCTGCCGTCTATAGCCATCATGGCTTCGGCAGACTTGGGACCCCAAGAGCCGGGAAGATAGCCATCGGGTTTACCGCTTTCCGCCCAAAACTCTTCAATTGGGTCAAGAATCATCCAAGATAGTTCTACTTCTTGATGTCTTGGAAACAGAGGAGGGTCGCCGAGCAATACATCAAGAATTAGCCTTTCGTAGGCTTCGGGTGAGTCTTCAGTGAAGGAATGTCCGTAACCGAAGTCCATTGTCACATCTCGAACTTGCATGCCAGGACCAGGAACTTTTGAGCCAAATCGTATTGTGACTCCTTCATCAGGTTGAACGCGAATAACGATTGCATTTGGTCCAAGAGTTGAGGTTTGACGTTCGTTGAATAATTGCTGGGGAGCGTCTTTTAGGACAACCGCTATTTCAGTGACTCTTCGACCCAACCGTTTGCCAGCACGCAAGTAGAAGGGCACTCCCTGCCAACGAGGAGTGCCTATATCCAGCCTCATGGCGGCGAAGGTTTCAGTTTTTGACGAAGTATCAATCCCGTCTTCCTCAAGATATCCTGATACCTTCTCGCCACCTTGCCATCCGCCCAAATATTGGCCACGAGCAGTGTGCGAGGCCAGATCAGCAGGAATCTTTACTGCTGCAAGAACCTTTTCCTTTTCCGCCCGAAGATCGGATGCATCAAAGGTTGCTGGTTCTTCCATAGCGGTCAAGGCAAGAAGTTGAAGCAGGTGGTTTTGAATTACGTCGCGCGCTGCACCGATTCCGTCATAGTATCCAGCTCTGCCACCTACTCCAATGTCCTCGGCCATGGTGATTTGTACGTGATCGATGTAGTTTGCGTTCCAAATCGGTTCGTAAAGTTGGTTAGCGAATCGAAGAGCCAAGATATTCTGAACGGTTTCTTTTCCAAGATAGTGATCGATCCGAAAAACCGAATCAGCAGGAAACACTGCCTCTACAACTTGGTTTAGCTCTCGAGCTGTCTGCAGGTCCGACCCAAATGGCTTCTCAATCACGACCCTTCGAAAAGTATCGGGTTTTGGATCAGCAAGTCCTGAGCGCGAAAGCTGCCTAGTGACTTGAGGAAACGACTTCGGCGGAATCGAAAGGTAGAAAGCGTGATTGCCGTTTGTACCTCGAGTGGCATCCAACTCGTCGATCGTCAATTTTAGCCTGTCGAAGGCGGCGTCGTCGTCAAAATCTCCCGCCACGAATCTAATTCCATTAGCTAGCTGCTTCCAGACATCCTCAGACCATGGAGTTCTTGCATACTCTCGAACCGAGTCATGCACAACCTTCTCAAAGTCTTGGTCTTTCCAGTCCCGTCTAGCGAATCCAACCAAACCAAATCCGGGCGGGAGCAAACCCCGATTAGCAAGGTCGTACACCGCAGGTATGAGTTTCTTGCGAGCAAGATCACCGGTAACTCCAAATAGAACTAAACCAGAAGGTCCAGCGATTCGGTTGAGACGATTATCGTCTGGGTCTCTGAGGGGATTGACATACTCGTTCTTTGAAATCATTTTTTAGTTGAGTGCGCCTATCAAGTTGTTTAGACCCAGAGTCGGGTTTGTAAAGCGCATAACGAGGACTTTGGAGCCAGCGGCATACAGAACTTTAGCGTCACCACTTGCCTGCGAATCGATGAGTTGACGGTATCCAAAATCCCTTCCTGGAATAGGTAGATTGTCGCCATCACCAGAGACAATTTGTAAGAAGACTCCTTGTTTAGGACCACCCTTGTGATATTGGCCGGTTGAATGTAGAAATCTTGGACCCCAGCCAAAGGTGGCTGGGCGGTTAGTTCTTTGTGCGATGAGTTCTCGGAGTTGTTCTGCCTCCGCAAATTTTTCCCGGTTTAGATAGCAGTGAATTGAAAGGTAGGAATCCGACTCTACAAAGCTAAAGAGCTTCGCTAAATTCTCGAGAATGTCCGATGAGTCTAGTTCAAACCCTAGCGCTGCATAGTCAATACCTGAACCAGATGCAGAGTACTCGATGCCATCTGCTGGGGAGTCAAGAAGTGCTCTTGCAGCTACCTTTGCTGACTCCACATCAGGCTGGTCAAAAGGATTTACCCCAAGAAGCCTTGAAGCAACTGCGGTGGCAACCTCCCACGTCAGCATCATTTCACCAAGATCGCCGGAAACGGCAAGGTCAAGATTTGAGCTCTTGGCATCAGCTTCAAGACCGATTAGAAGAACATCGTCATGTCGGGCTTTGATTTCAGGTGAGTTTGCCTCAAGAACTAAAGGCAGAACACCACGTCCTTGTTTTCCAGTTGATTCAGCGATCAACTGTTCAACCCAATCACCAAACCCAACTATTGGGCTTCCGGACGGGATAAAACCGAGCTTGTCTATAAACCCTTTGCGGTTTGCTGTCCGAGCCATTGCGACACCAAGAATTAGTCCGGGATTTGCTACATCATCGCTTGCCAGAGCTTCGGTTGCTGCAAGGGCGCTACTCAAAATGCTTTCAGTGTCGCAACCGGCGAGCATTGTTGGAACAACCCCAAAAGCAGTCAATGCTGAGTAGCGTCCACCGACAGTTGGATCTGCTAGAAAGACTCGATACCCATCAATAATGGCGTGCTTATGCATGGGGGAGTCTGGGTCCGTGACAATGAATATTCGAGTGGTTTTGTCGATACCTGCAGCTTCAAAAGCGGCCTCGAAGCTTCTCTTCTGTGAATCAGTCTCCACGGTTGATCCGGACTTGGAAGACACTACAACTACTGTCTTGGCAAGCTCTTCTGAAACAGCAGCCCGGACCTGCGATGGGTCTGTGGAATCAAGAACTACTAATTCGAGCCCAGCTGTTTTTGTTATGACTTCAGGAGCAAGTGAGGAACCACCCATTCCACAAAGCACAACTCGCGTTAGGCCCTGAGATGAAAGTTCAGTGCGCAGCTTCCTTAGCTCTGGTATCAAAGCCAGGCTATTTTTCGCCGCATCCACCCAGCCAAGTCTGATTGAAGACTCTGATTCGGCCTCTGTACCCCAAAGAGTGTGGTCCTTGGCAAAAATGCGTGATGCGATTCTGTCGGAAACTAGTTCAGGTACATATGTAGATACTGCCTCAGATACTGAACCAGAGTGTGAAACATTTAAGTTCATTTAGATGAATCCAGGGCGCTCGATACTGTGGCAACAAGCTCATTCCAGGACACCACGAACTTGTCGACACCTTCCTTCTCTAAAAGTGACACGACTTCGTCATAGGAAATACCTAGTTCTTCGATACTTGCAAGCACTTCTCTCGCCTGAGCGTAGAATCCAGTAATCGTGTCACCTTCGATAACGCCATGGTTGAACACGGCCTCCATGGTTTTTTCTGGCATGGTGTTGACAAGCTGGGGTGCGACTAACTCTGCGACGTAAAGAGTATCTGGAAGTCTCGGGTCCTTGACACCGGTAGACGCCATAAGCGGTCGTTGCCTGTTTGCACCAGCAGCTTCAAGTTTCTGCCATGAGTCGGTGTTGAATAGCTTTTCAAACACTTCATAGGCTAAACGGGCATTTGCCAATGCAGCCTTTGATTTGAGTGCAATTGCATTCGGCGTGCCTAGTGCATCTAGGCGTTTGTCAATTTCAGTATCAACCCGCGAAACAAAGAATGAGGCAACGGAGTGAATCTTTGATAAATCGTGACCGTTTTGCTGGGCCAAACCAATACCCGCTTGGAACGCCTCAATGACCTTTGCGTAGCGATCGAGCGAGAAGATCAGAGTGACATTTACGGATATACCGGCACCAATAACCTGCGTAATTGCTGAAAGCCCTGGGATGGTTGCGGGAATTTTGATCATGACGTTCTCACGACCAACAGCTTCAAACAATGACTTTGCCTGGATAACTGTTTTATCGGTGTCCATGGCAAATCCAGGTTCTACTTCAATGGAAACTCTTCCATCCACACCATGGGTTGCCTTGTATACCTCAGTGAATACATCACAGGCTGCACGTACGTCATCGGTAGTTGCTTCGAAGATTGCTTCATCAGCACTGGCCCCTCTTTCTGAAAGAGCTGCTAGTTGAGTCGCATAAGCGGCCCCCTTGGAAAAAGCCCCAGCGAAGATCGTTGGATTGGTCGTGACTCCGGAAACAGCGCGAGAATCAATCAATGCCTTCAGTGAGCCTGACTCGATTCTCTCGCGAGATAGGTCATCAAGCCAGATACTAACTCCAGCTGCTCTTAGCTTGTGAAGTGGTGAATTCACTTTGCTCCTTCAAGAACGCTCTTAGCAGCTTTCACTACTGCTTCTGTGGTCATTCCAAATTTCGTGAACAGAGTCTTGTAGTCAGCGGATGCTCCAAAATGCTCAATTGAAACGCTTGTACCTGTGCCAACGTATTTAGCCCAACCCAAAGCAAGCCCTGCTTCAACAGATACTCTTGCGGTCGCAGAGCTAGGCAGCACAGATTCTTTGTATTCGTGAGATTGCTCCTCGAACCACTCAAGGCATGGAGCAGAGACTACTCGAGTGGGAATACCTGATTTCTCAAGTTCGAGTCGTGCCGAAATTGCTAGCTGAACCTCTGAACCGGTCGCGATAAGAATTAGCTTTGGCGTACCGGATGAGGCTTCGGCAAGTACGTACGCGCCATACTCTGTGTTGCTTGCAGGGGCGTATTTGACTCCTGTCTCATCTGCGGTTTCCCTGTTGAAAACGGGAATGTTCTGTCTGGTAAGTGCAATTCCAGCTGGACCTGATCGGCGTTCCAAAATCTTCTTCCAGCTGAAGCTCACTTCGTTGGCATCAGCAGGTCGAACAACGTCAAGTCCAGGTATGGCACGGAGGGTGGCAAGCTGCTCGATCGGTTGGTGAGTTGGCCCATCTTCTCCAAGAGCAACGGAATCGTGCGTCCAGACAAATATCGAAGGCACCTTCATAAGCGCTGCCAATCGAACAGCTGGCCGCATGTAATCACTGAAGATTAGGAACGTGCCACCATAAGAACGGGTTTTCCCGTGCAAGGCGATTCCATTCAAGATCGCTCCCATGGCGTGTTCGCGGATTCCAAAGTGCAAAACTCGACCATACTTGTCCCCGTTCCATTCATGAGTTGAATGCTCTGCTGGAACAAATGACTTGGCGCCTGCAATAGTGGTGTTGTTTGACTCGGCTAGGTCAGCTGAACCGCCCCAAAGCTCAGGCATTACGGCGGCGATAGCATTTAGCACCTTGCCGGATGCCGCTCTTGTTGAAACTTCGGTTCCAGACTCAAAGATTGGAAGCGATGCTGCAAGCTCATTAGGGGTTTTTCCAGCCTGCAATCTGTCAAACAGCGCCTTTTGAGTTGGATTAGCTAAAGCCCACGCTTCAAAATCCTCCTGCCATTTGTCTAAAGCAGGCTTGACACGTTCCCCGAGTGACCGAGTGTATTCGATTACATCAGGTGCAACATCAAAGTCTTTCGATGAGTCAAAGCCGAGAACTTGCTTTAGGGCAGCAAGTTCTTCCTTACCCAAGGCAGAACCGTGGATCTTTCCAGTGTTCTGTTTTCCGGGTGATGGCCAGCCGATGATTGTCCTGATCGTGATTAGCGAAGGCTTCGTCGTTTCGGCTTTTGCTGCCTGGATTGCATCAAACAATTCAGTCAAATCCTCGACATATGAGCCGGTTTTCTTCCAGTCAACTGTCTGAACATGCCATCCGTAGGACCGGTAACGATCTTCAAGTTTCTCCGTGAAGGCGATGTTCACATCGTCTTCGATGGAGATCTGATTGGAGTCGTACAGCACAATCAGGTTTCCAAGCTGCTGATGCCCGGCCAATGACGAAGCCTCAGAGGTGACACCCTCTTGCATATCACCATCTCCTGCGATGCAGTAGATGTGATGGTCGAAAACGCTTTTACCTTTAGCGGCGTTCGGGTCAAAAAGTCCCCGCTCAAATCTGGCGGAGTAAGCAAAACCAACGGCGGAGGCTAAACCCTGACCCAACGGGCCGGTAGTGATTTCAACACCTTTGGTGTGACCGTATTCAGGGTGGCCAGGGGTGAGTGAGCCCCAAGTGCGAAGGGCTTTGATGTCTTCAAGCTCAAGTCCAAAACCCGCTAAGTAAAGCTGGTTGTAGAGGGTGAGAGATGAGTGTCCGACGCTAAGAATGAAGCGATCTCGACCGACCCACTCGGGATTCTTAGGATCGTGGCGCATTACCTTCTGAAAGAGAAGGTGTGCCACAGGCGCCAGGCTAATTGCCGTTCCGGGGTGGCCGCTACCAACATTCTCAACAGCGTCGGCAGCTAGCACTCGCGCTGTATCCACTGCCTTTTTATCTATTTCGGTCCAGGTAAATTCGCTCACTGTCTCTAACATCCTTTTCTACTTCAAAGATTGAAACTGGCGACATTGCTCAGTTGACTTGAATGCGCCGGGACCGTCAAAACTGCTCAACTTGCAACGCTTTGTTCCACTTTACACTCAATGAAGGACGCTCCCTAGGCTCTGAATCACTGGAAAATCAGCTTAGACTTGAACCAGATCATGACTACCAAGACTGTTGAATCCACTGCGCAACGCCCAAGTTTCTGGCGCAAGTCAAGAGCATACTTCGAGCTAACAAAGCCTCGCGTAATTGAATTGCTGCTAGTTTCAACCGTTCCGACAATGATCCTTGCCCAAAGGGGGATACCTGACATCTGGCTAATGATAGCCACGGTTATTGGCGGAGCCTTGAGTGCTGGTAGCGCAAACTCATTCAACTGTTTCATTGATGCCGACATTGACAAGGTCATGGGCCGAACCAAAGGTAGACCCTTAGTCACTGGGGAACTAAGTAAATCAGAGGCTTACGTCTTCGCCTGGCTCTTGGGTGTGCTTTCTGTTGTTTGGTTGGCTGTACTGGTCAACGTGCTGGCTGCGATGCTCTCACTTGCTGCAATCTTGTTCTACGTCTTTATCTACACCTTGTTGCTCAAGCGACGCACCCCGCAAAACATTGTCTGGGGAGGGGCTGCTGGATCGATGCCGGTGCTAATTGGCTGGGCTGCAGTCACCAATGAACTAGCGCCTGCAGCGTGGGTACTTTTCTTGATCATCTTTTTGTGGACCCCGCCGCACTACTGGCCGCTTTCGCTTCGCTACAAGCAGGATTACACCGACGCAGGGGTTCCGATGCTTCCGGTGGTTCGCAACAACAAGACAGTCGGAATCCAGATCATTTTGTACGCATGGGCGTTGGTAGCGTCAACATTGCTACTGATTCCTGTCGCATCAATGGGGCTCATCTACACGCTAACCGCGGTAGCCACCGGAGCTTGGTTTATTCTCGAGTCCTACCGGCTCTATAGGGAGGCAATAATCGGGGAAATCAAAAATCCCATGCGACTGTTTCACGGTTCGATTAGTTATCTAACGCTCTTGTTTGTAGCGATTGCAATTGACCCGCTACTTTACTTTGATTTCCTCTAGACGGGCTAACGACTCATCTCTTTCGATGCTGTGATCAAGCATCGGCTCTGGGTAGCCACCCTGCAAACCATCAACAAGCAACCAAGGTTCATGAACTTCAGGCCCTAGAACGTGTGAAAGTTCCGGAATGAATTTGCGAACGTAGTGTCCCTCCGGATCAAACTTGTAGCCCTGCAGAATCGGATTAAATACTCGGTAATACGGAGAAGCGTCTGTCCCGCAACCCGCAGTCCATTGCCAGCCGTGGGAGTTTGAAGCCGGATCAAAATCTGTGAGGTTCTGCTCGAACCATTTGGCACCATGCTGCCACTCCAGATGAAGATCTTTGACAAGAAACGAAGCAACGATCATGCGCACTCGGTTATGCATCCATCCCGTGGTAAGAAGTTGTCGCATTCCCGCATCCACCATCGGAAAACCAGTTGTACCTTTTTGCCAGCGTTCTAGCTTCGCTTTAGCCTTAGCACCCGTGTCATACCTCATGGCTTTGAACCTTGGCTCGTAGTAGTCATCGACAGTATGAGGGTTGCGATAAAGCACGTCAGCGTAAAACTCTCTCCACGCGATTTCCTTCCTGAAGACAGTATGGCCGTCAATATCAGAAAGTGGTGCCAGTAGTGTCCGTGGATGAATCTCGCCGTGAGCTAGGGCGTGGGAAAGATGAGAGGTACCTGAAAGATCAGGCCGATTTCTGTTTTCTGAATAGTCAACAATGGCGCGCGATTGAAACTTTCGGAAAGTCTCTAGAGCAAATGCCTCGCCCGCTTTCACCTTGAAGGAAGCTTGCTTTGTTGGCTTGGGGATTTTCGATTTACTGGATCTTGCTTTGAACGTAAAACCCTTGGAAAGCTTTGCAGGAGCTTGCCAGCCAATTTGAAACCAGGCTTTATAGAAAGGCGTGTAGACGCGATACGCACTGCCGTCAGTGGGCTTGGCTACAGTTCCAGGCTTCACTGCGTAATAGGAGTCCTCGAGAACTAAATCGATTCCTGATCCTTTGAGTTTGGAAACTAAGGCGCGCTGCTCTGCTATTCCTTCTGGATCAAAACTTTCGGTTGCATGAATGAACTCAACTCTTGCAGACTTCGCAAATTCGGCTAGCCCACTCATATCTGGACTGTCTACGATTTCTAGGCAAGAATCCATCGACCCGTCGAGGGCCTTAAGTGATTCGGTGAGGGAGTGCTGCCTAAGTCCGCTCAAGCTTTCGTACTCGACACCGTTAAACCAGAAAACAGGGATTACAGTTTTGTCCCCATCGGCAATCGCAGCTTCAGCGCAAGAATTTAGCGCAAGGTTATCTTGCAGTCTTCGGTCGCGGCGGAACCAGAAGATCCTCGCCACTTAGCGAGCTCCGACTCTTTGATACTTCGACCGAAGCGCGAGAAGCTGGAAAGTAAGAAGCGAAATGATCACGGCTGCACCAAGCATGTGAGCTCCGGCCATGAGTGCTGGCACACCGAGATTTGATTGAACTACGCCCAAAACTGCTTGAAGAATTGCATTTATGAGGAAGATTCCTAGCGCTCTAACAGCTGGGTTTTTGAAGTGGTTAGATTTCAGGCTTCGCGATACCAAAGCTAGTGCGAGTGCAATCAGTGCTGTCATGACATAAGCCGGCCATGAGTGGTAGTGCTGCCAAATCTCTAAGTCGAAACCATTTCTTGGAGTAGTCGCATCTCCCGCGTGTGGTCCAGCCCCGGTCACTACAACCCCAATAACCACAGTGACCCAACCAACGACGAAAATTGGCCATGCTAGTAAAACAGCTGCATAACTAATTGGTTCATGAACGGGCGAGTAAACGCGCCAGACCAGAACCGCTGCAATCGAAATCAGCACACCAGATAACAGGAAGTGTGCCCCAACCACCCATGAGTTCAGGCCGGTAAGTACGGTGAGTCCGCCAAGCAGGGCTTGAGCAATAATGCCAAGCCCCAGCAACAACGATGGCCAAGTCAGACCCCTACGCTCAGCCTTCAACGTTCTCCTAACAACAATGAAGGTGAACAGAGCAATGATGATCAGGACAAAGGTAAGGAGTCTGTTGCCGAATTCAATTACCCCGTGCCAACCCATCTCAGGCACTGTCACAAAGGAGTCTTCGGTGCATCTAGGCCAGGTTGGACAGCCAAGCCCCGAGCCTGTAAGGCGAACTAAGCCGCCTGTGACCACAATTAGAATCTGGCTCACCAAAGATGCCCAGGCGTATACCTTCAAGCGCTTGGGGGAGAAAACAGCCCTAATCAGCTTCATGGGAGCTTTCAACCTTTCGTTGGGACTAGCTTCAGCAATCTTGGTAAAGTTATCTCTAAGACAAGTTTCGCATGGTTTTTATGCGGGAATTCCTCGAAGCCGAGGCGGGTTGTACCCAAGTATCCACATCTACCTAAGGGGTTCTAATTGACTGAGAATATCATCGAACGGCCCGAACTAGACAGCCTCGGCACATATGAGTACGGCTGGTCAGACGGCAACGATGCTGGAGCAACAGCCAAACGCGGGATCAGCGAAGAAGTCGTTCGCGATATCTCAAACCTAAAATCAGAGCCACAGTGGATGCTCGATCGCAGACTCAAGGGCTACGAATACTTCTTAAAGAAGCCAATGCCAGCTTGGGGCTCAGACCTTTCTGGAATCGATTTCGACAACATCAAGTACTTCGTTCGTTCAACTGAGCGTCAGGCCCAGACCTGGGAAGATCTTCCAGAAGAAATCAAGAACACCTACGAGAAGCTCGGTATCCCCGAAGCTGAGCGTCAGCGCCTTGTTGCAGGAGTAGCTGCGCAGTATGAGTCTGAAGTGGTTTACCACCAGATCAACGAAGAACTTGAGAAAAAGGGTGTGCTCTTCCTCGACACCGATACGGCGCTAAAAGAGCACCCAGAAATTTTCAAGGAATACTTCGGAACTGTGATTCCGGCTGGCGACAACAAGTTTGCTGCACTTAACACTTCGGTTTGGTCGGGTGGATCGTTTGTCTACGTACCAAAGGGTGTCCAAGTCGAGATCCCTCTTCAGGCCTACTTCCGAATCAACACTGAGAACATGGGACAGTTCGAGCGCACTCTCATCATCGCCGATGAGGATTCTTATGTGCATTACATCGAAGGCTGCACCGCACCAGTTTACAAGTCTGACTCTCTACACAGTGCGGTTGTTGAAATCATTGTGAAAAAGGGTGCACGCGTTCGATACACAACAATCCAGAACTGGTCGAACAACGTTTACAACCTGGTGACCAAGAGGGCAATTGCTCATGAGGGCGCTACTATGGAGTGGATCGATGGCAACATAGGTTCAAAGGTCACCATGAAGTATCCTTCTGTGATTCTTGCTGGCGAGCATGCTAGAGGTGAAACTCTCTCTGTAGCATTCGCGGGAGAAGGACAGCATCAAGACGCCGGGGCCAAGATGATTCACCTTGCCCCTTACACATCTTCTTCAATTGTTTCAAAGTCAATTGCTCGCGGCGGAGGAAGAACTTCTTACCGTGGTGAGATCCGAGTAAACCCAGGAGCCCATCACAGCGCCAACACAGTTCGCTGCGACGCACTACTGGTTGACACAATCTCTAGGTCTGACACATACCCAACGGTTGATGTTCGAGAAGACGACGTTTCCATGGGCCACGAGGCCACAGTTTCTCGCGTCAGCGAAGAGCAGTTGTTTTATTTGCAGTCCCGAGGCATGCCAGAAGATGAAGCGATGGCGATGATTGTTCGCGGTTTCATTGAACCAATTGCCAAGGAACTACCGATGGAATATGCACTCGAGCTAAACAAACTCATTGAGATGCAGATGGAGGGGGCCGTCGGCTAGTGAGCGAGACGACCAAGACAGCCCAGTATGGGCTGTCAGAGCACAGTCATGGCTTTGGGGTTCCAATTCAAACCCGCTCAGAGCGACCTAAATCCGTCACGCTTTCGGATTTTGCAGAAATTTCAACACGTGAGGAACAATGGCGATACATCACTGCAGATCGCCTCTGCGGATTGGATCAGGCTGGTCTTGATGAATTCTCTGGTGACATCGAGGCAAAGCTAGCCGATGGGGTAGAAACTTCTTGGATTGATTCCGACCACAAGCTATTTGGTGCAGCTGGCATTCCTGAGGATCGTGTTGCTGCTGCTGGTTGGGAGGCTGCGAAGGCTGCCTACCTAGTTTCGATTCCTTCCTCGGTTATTGGAACAGCTCAGAACACCATCACTATTACTTCGGTTTCCCAGGATCCCGCCGCGCTACACATAATCGTTGAAGCCAAGCGTGGCTCAGATTCGGTTGTAGTAATTGATCACCGCGGCGATGCAGTCTTGTCTGAGAACATTGAGTTTGTTATTGAAGATGAAGCAAAACTTACTGTTGTCTCTATTCAAGACTGGAACACCGGCTCCATCCACAATGGGGCGCAGTACGCGAAGCTTTCACGCAACTCTGTCTTCAAACACGTAATGGTCACCCTCGGTGGTGCAGTTGTACGCATGAGCCCATCAGCATATTTCTCTGCACCAGGCGCAGATGCAGCTCTGTACGGGCTCTACTTTGCCGATGCTGGCCAATACCTTGAGCACCGCATTTTTGTCGACCATTCAACTCCAAACTGCAAGTCACGAGTGACTTACAAGGGCGCTCTCCAAGGAGCCAATGCTCACACCGTTTGGGTTGGCGACGTTTTGATTCGCGCAGCGGCCGAAGGCACTGACACTTACGAGCTCAACAGAAATCTTTTGCTTACCGATGGGGCTCGCGCAGATTCGGTGCCTAACCTGGAGATTGAAACTGGCCAGATTCAAGGAGCTGGGCACGCTAGTGCCTCAGGAAGATTCGACGATGAGCAGCTTTTCTATCTTCAGGCCAGAGGTATTACCGAGCTTGAAGCAAGAAGATTAGTTGTTCGAGGTTTCCTGATGGACGTTGTACAACAAATCGGAGTAGCCGAGATCGAATCTCGTCTTGAAGCCTCAATCGAAGCCGAGCTTGAAAGGAGTGCAATCTAGTGGCACTGAAGATCTGCAAAGTCGAAGACATAAAGCCTGGAAAGGCTCTTCGGGTCAAAATTGGCGATGACGCTATTGCACTAGTTCATACCAAGAACGGTCAGTTCAAGGCGATTGCGGACAAGTGCTCGCATGGAGAAATTTCACTCAGTGAAGGATTTGTTGATGACGAAACCATCGAGTGCTGGGCGCATGGCGCAAAATTCTCTCTAGAAACTGGAGCTCCGCTGAGTCTTCCGGCCTACGAACCAGTAGCAGTTTATGAAGTGCTTATTGAAAATGGCGAAGTTTTTATCGAGTATGACAAGGACACGGAGTAATCAAATGGCGACACTAGAAATCAAGAACCTACACGTATCAGTTGAAACTGATCAGGGTACAAAAGAGATCCTCCGCGGAGTCGACCTTGTTATCAACAGTGGTGAAACCCATGCAGTCATGGGTCCTAACGGTTCTGGTAAATCAACGCTGGCTTACTCAATCGCAGGCCATCCAAAGTATGAAGTCACCAAGGGTGAGATCTTGCTTGATGGAGAGAATGTTTTGGAAATGTCCGTGGATGAGCGAGCACGCGCCGGGTTATTTCTTGCGATGCAGTATCCGGTAGAGATCCCTGGTGTGAGCGTTTCTAACTTTTTACGCACTGCAAAAACTGCCATCGACGGAAAAGCTCCTGCACTTCGAGGCTGGGTCGCTGATGTTCGTACCGCCATGGAGAACCTGAAGATGGATTCAGCGTTTACTGAGCGAAATGTTAATGAAGGTTTTTCTGGTGGAGAGAAA
>JBIJAI010000010.1:0-35960 GCA_044345815.1 Rhodoluna sp.
GGAGCTACTAAAGCCAAAGATGGCAGTTCTCGATGAGACCGACTCAGGCTTGGATGTAGACGCTCTTCGAGTTGTAGCTGAAGGCGTAAACCGCATTAAAGCAGAGAGCAGCATGGGTGTGCTACTAATCACTCACTACACCCGAATTCTGAACTACATAAAGCCCGACTTCGTGCACGTATTTGTTGCCGGAAAGATTGCGGAACAAGGTGGACCGGAACTTGCTGACAGACTTGAGTCTGAAGGCTACGACAGATACGTGAACGCATAAAAATGCCAAGACAACTAGAACCAGTGCTCTACGACAAGGTTGAGGAAGCACTAAAAGAGGTAATCGATCCTGAAATCGGCGTAAATATCGTCGATCTTGGATTGATCTACGGTTTAGAACTCGCCGACGAGGATGAGTCGCTTCTAATCAACATGACACTTACCTCTGCAGGATGCCCGTTGACGGATGTTCTTGAGGAGCAAACTGCTGAAGCCCTTGATGGTGTTGTTGACGCATTCCGAATTAACTGGGTATGGATGCCGCCATGGGGGCCTGAAAAGATTACTGAAGACGGTCGCGAGCAGATGCGCGCCATTGGTTTTTCTATTTAGTTCCTAGATACTTCCACGCCAAGGGAAGTGCAGCTGCGGCAAGCACCATTTTGATGGCGTCTCCAACCAAAAATGGCACTAGTCCCGCCATAACGACCGCGCTGAAATCACTAGCCAGATTCAAGTTAGCAAGTGCAAATGCAAGCCAGGGAAGTCCAAAGAGGTAGATCACGGCATTACCGATGGCAAAAATTGCTAGAACTCCTAAGGCATTTTTATTCCAATTGAGCTGAGAGAACCAGCCGACCAATGCTGCTGCAGCTATAAATCCAACAAGGTAGCCGAAAGTGGTGCCAAAAGTGATTCCAGCCACTGCGCCGGTGAACACCGGTAGTCCTGCTGCCCCCAGGGAAAAATAAGTAATCATGGAAAGAGCGCCTCTGGAAGCTCCGAGTACCGCTCCAACCAACAACACGGCAAACGTTTGTCCAGTTATAGGTACAGGCCACATTGGAATAGCAATTTGCGCTGCAACAGCGGTAAGCACTGCGCCACCAAACACGAGCGCTATGTCGGTTGCGATGCTCCTAGGTACTACCTGGTCAATCAGAGTTTCTCTAGCTGATAACTGCATAGACATTTAGATCCTCTTCCTTGCTTAGAACAAGCCGTGTACTAATGACGATTGTAGACTAAAGGCTTTGACAGATTATCCAGCCAAAAGGACCAGCTCTTGCTTATTGTGAAGGACCTGGAAATCACCATAGGTGCCAGAACTCTGATGAGTGAAGTGAACTTCCGTGTGGCATCGGGGGACAAGATTGGTCTTGTTGGCCGAAACGGCGCAGGTAAGACGACCCTGACTAAGATCCTTGCCGGAGATGGGCAACCCAGCGCTGGAACCGTTGAGCGAATTGGTGAAATCGGTTATTTGCCGCAAGACCCAAGAACTGGAGACCCAGAAGAGCTAGCTCGGGATCGAATCCTCAACGCTAGGGGACTAGGCGATCTACTCCGACAGCTAGCAACTACCGCAGAAGCTATGTCTACCGCAACGGGCAGCGAGTCTGAGAAGACCATGACGAAGTACTCCAAGCTAGAGGAGAGATTTCAGGCTGCGGGAGGTTATGCCGCCGAAGCTCAAGGTGCAGCAATAGCAAGCAATCTTGGAATCGAAGAACGAATTTTGTCTCAGCCTCTCAAGACCCTCTCTGGCGGACAGAGACGAAGAGTTGAACTCGCCAGGATCCTGTTCTCAAACGCGGAGACCATGCTGCTGGATGAGCCCACAAACCACCTTGATGCCGACTCGGTTGTTTGGTTGAGAGACTTTCTGCGTAGCTACCAAGGTGGTCTGATCGTGATTAGTCACGATATCGACCTAGTTGAAAACACAGTGAATCGAGTCTTCTACCTAGACGCCAATCGTCAAGTAATCGATATCTACAACATGGGTTGGAAAGCATATCTGAAACAGCGGGAATCTGATGAGGAGCGCCGTAAGCGAGAACGGGCAAACGCTGAGAAGAAAGCAGCTACTTTGACCTTGCAAGCAGCGAAGTTCGGAGCAAAAGCCACCAAGGCAGTTGCAGCACAGCAGATGGCTCGAAGAGCTCAAAAGCTACTTGATGATTTGGAAGATGTTGGACAAACCGATCGGGTTGCAAAGATTCGTTTCCCAGACCCAGCGCCCTGCGGCAAGACCCCACTGATGGCGTCAGGGTTGAGCAAAAGCTACGGCTCCCTTGAAATCTTTACGGCCGTCGACCTCGCAATCGATAGAGGTTCGAAGGTTGTCATCATTGGCCTAAACGGTGCAGGGAAGACGACTCTACTTCGAATGCTTGCCGGAATAGACAAACCAGATACTGGTCAGATAGAACCTGGGCATGGACTCAAGATCGGTTACTACGCGCAAGAACACGAAACGCTGGATGTCAATCGAACCGTTCTTGAGAACATGCAGCGCTCAGCACCCCACTTAGGGGATGTGGACGCTCGTAAAGTTCTTGGTTCATTCTTGTTTAGCGGTGACGATGTCAACAAAAAGGCGGCAGTTCTTAGTGGAGGAGAAAAGACTCGCCTAGCGCTTGCTTCACTTGTGGTCTCTTCCGCAAATGTTCTGTTGCTGGATGAACCAACTAACAACTTGGATCCTGCTTCTCGCAAGGAAATTCTCAATGCCCTTGCAAGTTTCACTGGAGCGGTTGTTCTGGTTTCCCATGATGAAGGTGCGGTTCTGGCCCTGAATCCTGAACGAGTGCTTATCTTGCCGGATGGAACCGAGGACCACTGGTCTGATCAGTATGCAGACCTGATATCGCTCAGTTAGTTCCCAGCGTCTAAAAGTTCATCCTCGACATCGGCGTCGGTTCGTTTTCGGTTTCGAACTGAACGTGGAACATAGTTCGGGTCCTTCTCTATACGCCGGTACTCTCGCTCCTGCCTGATTGCCCAAAACAGAGCGAAAAACCCCATAAGAGCAAACAAAATCCATTGCACGGCATAACTTAGGTGATTGCCCTCATCGAGAGTTGGCTTACTAAGTGGTTGAGGTGAAATAGGTTCACTTGGTGATTCGCTTATAAGTCGTAAATAGAACTGCTGTTCCACAGATGCACCAAGTAATTCATTCAAAGACTCTAAATGAATACTGGTTGCAAAACCATCGGGGGAGTCTCGGTTTGGAGTTAGCTCACTCAGACGAACTCTTGCAGTCAGTAACTTGGAATCCGTTCCTGGCGTCATGGAAACGGCCGGCGCAAGATCAGAATCGGCGGGTATCCAGCCGCGCTCAACAATCACTAGTTCACCAGTGGAAAGCTGAAAAGGAATTATCTGCAGAAAACCAGGCTGGCCAGCTATAGGACGATTGCGAACCATTAGCTCTTGCTCCGTCAAGTACTTACCTTGAAGTTGAACCGGGGTCCATTCGTATGCAGTGACCTGAGCCAAGGTCAATTCAGCTATTGAACCAAAGTCAATTGCTGTCTTGTCATAGTTTTTGACCATTCGTTGAATCTTTGAGACAGCTTGATCCCTGCGGTCGAATTGCCACGTTGAGAGCGCCACGCAAGCTGCTGCAAACAAGCTCGCCAGAACGAACCAAGACAGCCAACGAAGCCAAGCCTTAGCTAGGAGCTTCATTTGTTTTGCCTTACTTCTAGAAGAAATGAGCGGTCTTGTAGATAGTTTCTCAGAAACTCAAGATGCTCATCGCAGGCAAGCCAGGTCTTGGTTCTCCCGTTGACATGAATTCTTGGATTTGCCCAAATCAATAACTGCGTAGCACCAGTGCCACAGCCGGCGCGAGAGCACTTAGCTTCTAACTCAGAACTACTGGACAAGGACTAGGGCTTCTTGAAATCCGCACCGACGTCTACGGTTATCGGCTTTGCAATCACTGTGACATTTTCCAGAGTGCCAGACTTTGGCGCCTGCGCATTTGCGATGACAACCGCGAAGTATGGGAGAAAAATGGCTCCAGCAAAACAGAGCCACATCAGCCAACCTTCGACAAAAATTGCAGAAACAATGCAGACCACGCGAATGGTCATAGCAATCAGGTACTTCACCATTCGAGCGTTTCGCTCTGATTCAGCCGATTCCCCGACTGTGGTGATGCTCTGGGCTTTTTCCAAGGCAACCTTTTCTTGATCTAATAGGGCAATTCAAGGCTAAGACTAGACTTCATTTAGTTCAAACCAACTGTTTGGGCTGCTATTCCCGAAAGACTAAGGAATTACAGATGACTAGCTCGAGAGTTGTATTAATTACCGGTGGTAATCGCGGTATCGGATACGCCATCGCTTCGGAGTTTGTGGCTGCAGGTCACAAGGTTGCCGTGACCGTCCGTTCAGGTGCTGGTCCAGAAGGAACCCTGGCCGTCAAGGCTGACGTGCTTGATGCCAGCTCTCTCGATTCAGCAATTGCCGAGGTTGAAAGCCAACTTGGTCCAATTGAGGTTCTAGTAGCAAATGCTGGAATCACAAAGGACACTCTCTTGATGCGAATGAGTGATGAGGATTTTGAGCAGGTAATAGACACGAATCTGAATGGTGTTTTTAGGGTCTTGAAGCGGGCTTCAAAGTCAATGATCAAACAGCGCTTTGGGCGAATACTCCTGATTGGATCGGTTGTTGGTCTACTTGGCTCTCCAGGACAAGTCAACTACTCAGCATCAAAGTCAGCACTTGTCGGAATGGCTAGGTCTCTGACGCGGGAACTAGGTGGGCGAGGAATCACGGCTAACGTTGTGGCCCCGGGATTTATAGATACCGACATGACTTCAGAACTTACTAGAGAACAGCAGGATGATTACTTGAGTCGCATACCAGCAGGACGCTTCGCGTCTCCTTCTGAGGTTGCGAAAGTTTGCCTTTGGTTAGCAGGGGAGGAAGCTTCGTACATCTCTGGGGCCGTGATTCCTGTTGATGGTGGACTAGGAATGGGACACTGAGTCCAGATTCACTGCCAAGATTGATGCATTGACCGTATTTGAGGAGCTAAGACATGGGAATTCTTGAGGGTAAGAAAATAATGATTACTGGTGTTCTCACCGAAGCATCGATTGCGTTTTCTGTTGCAAAGCTAGCTCAAGAGCAAGGTGCGGAAGTCATTTTGTCTTCGTTTGGAAGAATGCTTCCTATCACAACCAAAATCTCCGAAAGGCTTCCAAAGATTGCACCAGTAATTGAACTGGACGCGACCAGCGAAGATGATCTTGCCGCACTATCGGGCAGAATCAAGGAACACTTTGATTCAATTGATGGAATCGTTCACGCCATTGCCTTCGCTCCTCAGACAGCGTTGGGTGGCAACTTCCTAGAAACTCCTTGGTCAGATGTTTCAACTGCCGTTGAAGTCTCTGCATACTCACTCAAGTCAATTACCATGGCAGCGAAACCGGTGCTAAAGAATCCTTCGTCAGTGGTTGGACTGACTTTTGACGCAACTGTATCTTGGCCGGTTTATGACTGGATGGGCGTTGCTAAAGCAGCTTTTGAATCCACATCGAGATACCTTGCGCGCTACCTTGGTAAAGATGGAATTCGCGTCAATCTAATTTCGGCTGGTCCACTCAGAACAACAGCTGCCAAAGGTATTCCAGGATTTGCAACTATGGAAGAACTATGGACTGATCGTGCACCTCTGGGATGGGATCTGACAAATACTGAAGCAGCAGCCAGAGGAATTATCGCCTTGCTATCTGATTGGTTCCCCGCAACAACCGGCGAGATGATTCACGTTGACGGTGGACTGCATTCAACGGGCGCCTAGGTCGAGTTTCTCGATAAGCGGCAACAAGGAATTTTCTTCAATAACTAGATCCGCGTACTGACGAAGAACTGGCTTGGGCCGAAAAGCAACTGCATATCCGGCACACTCCAACATTTGAATGTCGTTTGCTCCATCCCCGATTGCAATCGAATGTTCAACCGGAATTCCGGAATCATCTGCCCATTTTCTAAGAGCGGTGGCTTTAGCTTCGGCATCGATAACTGGACCAGACACTTTCCCAGTTAGCTTTCCCTCGACGACTTCCAAACTGTTAGCCATCCAATAATCAAGTCCGATCTCGTCTGCTAGAGGCTCAAGTATTTGCCTGAAACCTCCGCTCACAGCTCCAATTCTTCCGCCTTTAGCGTGAACGGCCGAGATCAACTCCAAAACACCAGGAGTTAGCGAAATTTGCGTTTTAAGTTGACTGAAGATTTCATCAGACAGGCCTTCAAGAAGGGCGACTCGTTTTTCTAAAGATTGCTTGAAATCAAGCTCGCCGGACATTGCTCGCTCCGTAATGAGTTTGACTTCTGGCATCACACCGGCAAAATCGGCAAGTAGCTCAATAACTTCCTGCTGAATAAGTGTTGAGTCAACATCCAGCACTACCAGAACGGTCATGGAACAACCACTTGTTCCTGCTGCGCGGACCATCTAAGACCCTTAGCTAGACCGGACCCACACATCATCCCTGTTTCTGGCAAAAATTTCATACTCATGATGTTAGAGCAGTTTGACCATTGCTTTTGCGCTCGTGATTACTTCATTTCCAAGTGAATATCTGGAGTAAACGACCGCAACGTATCTGTACCTCTAGCTCGAGCAATTCTGCTTCGGTGGTGGTGCCGTGAGTACTTTCGAGTAAACCCCTAGCGTCGCTCCAAAGTGCTGGCCACAAAATCCTCTAGGCTCGAGGCATGAGCCTTGTTCTGGATTTCAATAATGTGACCGTGCTTAGGGACACGCGACCGATACTGAACAACATCGACTGGCAGGTAAGTTCAAACCAGCGATGGGTCATTATCGGTCCAAATGGAGCAGGTAAGACCACCCTGCTTAGGGTTTCAGCATCACAAATCCACCCTTCGACCGGCACAGCGAAGCTGCTTGGTTCTACTCTCGGCGAGGTTAATGTGTTCGAATTACGCACCCGCATCGGATTCGCCTCCAATGCCATGAGCGTTCACATCCCAAATTCTGAGACAGTCCTGGATGCGGTTATGACTGCAAGCTACGGAATCACAGGTCGATGGAACGAAAAGTATGACGATGTCGACGAGCGTCGGGCAAGAAGGGTACTTGCCGAATGGCAGCTAGATGAGATGGCTGATCGCCCTTTTGGCACCTTGAGCGACGGTGAGAAAAAGCGAGCTCAAATTGCAAGGGCAGTAATGCCCGATCCGGAGATTTTGTTGCTAGATGAGCCAGTTGCAAGCCTTGACATGGCGGCTAGGGAGCATACGATTTCAGTTCTTGGAAACTACGCCTCGGCGCCAACCGCCCCAGCGATAGTTATGGTGACCCACCACATTGAAGAAATTCCCAAAGGCTTTACCCATGCCCTGATTCTGTCGAAGGGACAGGTTTATGCCGCGGGGGAGGTCGATGCCACTTTGACTACCGAAAAGATCTCTGGAGCCTTTGGATTTGGCCTCGAAGTCTCCAAAGATGGCGACAGATTCAGGGTTAGAGCCAAGAACTAGCGCCTAGTTTTTCTTGAATTAGCTCTGGTATAGTAGGGAAGTTGCCGAATCAGGCAAAACCCAGAATTTAGAAAGTATTCGAACATGAAGTCAGAAATCCACCCAACTTACCAGGCAGTTGTTTTCCGCGACCTAGCCTCTGGTGAGTCTTTTCTAACCCGTTCAACTCTTTCTAGTACCAAGACAATCAAATGGGAAGATGGCCAAGAATACCCAGTATTCGATGTTGAAATCTCTTCCGCTTCACACCCGTTCTACACAGGCAAGCAGAGAATCATGGATGCTGCCGGTCGTGTTGAGCGCTTCAACGCTCGCTACAAGAACTTCGGTTCCTAAAGCTTCAGCGGCCAGCCTCGCTGGATAGTAAAGTCAGGCGAAGTTCCTCTTCGGAACTTCTCATAAGAAGCATCCTGATTCGCACTCCATTCAATTTGCGAGTTGTGCAGCACAACAATGTCATCTGGCAGTTTCGCGGCATACTTTTTTGCAATCGCCTGGGCGACCCTTCCTGCGGCAACAGCATCAGCTGTTGCGTTGTGTGCATCCTCTAATTTGACGCCATAAATTCTCGAAGCCACTTCTAATGTTCGCTTTCCTGAGCGATAAGTATCAACGTATTTATCAAGCACCATCGGATCAATAACTGGCATTGGTTGCTGTATTGGCTCTAACCCGTGACGAAGTGCTTCGTAGTGCAGAATCGTGAAATCGTAAGGCGCATTGAACGCAACAACCGGTAGACCCTTGGCAAAGAACCCATTCAGAGTCTCCAGAAGCTCCGAAACAACTTCCTTTGCAGCTCGGCCGTTTGCTCTGGCTATCTCAGTTGTCACTCCATGCACGTTTGATGCAGCTTCGGGTATTTCGATACCTGGATCGGCAAGCCATTCTTGATTGGGCCCAGCGATCTGGCCATCTTGGTCAATTTGAACTGCGCAAGCTGTGACGATTCTTGCTTCACGTAGATCAAGTCCAGTAGTCTCCAGGTCAAAGACTGCAAGGTTTCTTGCCCATTCAGGAGATTCCACAAACTCAAAACTCAACTGCTCATTCACAATCTCAGACTAGGCCAGAGCAAGCATTTCCTTAGGACCCTGCCTATCCGATGTTCAAAGCTTCCAATCTAGACTTGCAATGTGCTTTCACGGGATCTTTCACTTGCCGCTAGTTCGCGGGCGATTCGGAATACCGTAGAAGTTGACGGCGTCCAGAGTGTCTACTACGAGTATCCCGCGACGACGCCTAACTCAAAGACGCTGATTATGGTCCATGGCTATCGAGGAAATCATCGGGGACTAGAAGCAATAGCTGCTGGTTTGTCCAAGTACCGGGTTCTGATTCCAGATCTACCAGGCTTCGGTGAGTCCGCGCCACTTAATCAGACCCACTCAGTCAAGGCATACTCCGACTGGCTACACAATTTCACTGACGCTTTGGGTCTCGTAAACGAAGTTCACTTGATGGGCCATAGCTTTGGCTCATTGGTTGTTGGTTACTACGCCACGCAGCACAAACCAAAGTCCGTGACTTTGGTCAATCCAGTTTCCACGCCCGCTCTCGAGGGTCCGCAAGCAGCCCTTACTAATTTGACGAGGATCTATTACCTAGTAGCGACCTACGCTCCCAAGTTTGCCGGCGAGTGGCTTCTTCGAAACAAGATTGCGGTAATGGTTATGAGCATCGTGATGGCTAAGACCCATAACAAGCAACTTCGCCGTTGGATACACAATCAACATCTTTCGAATTTCAGTGACTTTGCTTCTGTAAAGGTGGCAGTTGAAGGATACGACGCATCAATCTCGACTGATCTTTCAAAGCTGGCAACTGAGATCACCGCACCAGTGCTGGTGGTTGCGGCAACCCTGGATGACATAACGGACATTGAATCTCAACGCCGAGTCAGCGGTTTGTATCAAAAACTCACCTATAGAGAAATTGAAGGAGTGGGGCACCTGGTGCACTACGAGGCTCCAGAGCAGGCTTCCGCTGTTATTTCTCAGTTTCTCGACGAGCTTCCATGAAACTGATATTTGACTGTCGGTTCATTCGCGTCGACCACCACGATGGCATTTCTAGGTTTTCCGCCGAGTTGTTTTCTGCAGTTGCGAAAAGATTCGAAGTGATCGCCTTGATTAGTAGCAAAGAACAGCTTCAATGGCTTCCCGAAGGAACTGATTTCGTTCTCGGGAATGACCCAACTCATGCCATCGCTGAGCTGTTTCTTCCAGCAAAGCTCAACAAGATTGGCGCCACGCACGTTTTCTCACCGATGCAGACAATGGGTTCATTAGGTCGCAAGTACAAACTGGTACTTACGCTTCATGACCTGATTTACTACTCTCACCCTAAAGCCCCTGCGTTTTTGCCACTTCACGTGCGAATTGCTTGGCGCATTTATCACATGAGTTTCGTTCCGGTTCGAATACTTCTAAATCGAGCAGACGCCGTGGTCACTGTTTCAAATACCAGTAAGGCACTTATTCTTGAAAAGAAACTTACCAAGCGGAACGTTAACGTGATCTATAACGCTCCTGAGACCGGAATCGCAGAAACTGCACTTTCACATGCAGTGACGCCAGAACATCGACGAAAACTTGTTTACATGGGTAGCTTCATGGAATACAAGAACGTTGAAACCCTGGTTTTAGGCATGCAGTATTTACCTGATTTTGAACTGGTCTTATTGAGCAAGATTGCGCAGAAGCGAAAGGCGCAACTCCAAGGAATTGCTGGTAACTGGGGGCATCGCATCACCTTCAAAAACGGTGTAAGTGATGCTGAGTACGCTCAGGAGCTATCTGGCGCCTTTGCATTCGTGTCAGCATCAAAAGATGAAGGGTTTGGCATCCCACTAGTCGAAGCAATGAGGCACGCAGTTCCAATCGTTGTATCCGATATTCCAATCTTTCGAGAGATTGCAGCCGAGGCCGGAATCTTTTTTGACCCCTCAAACCCAGAAGACTTCTCGAACCGGATCAGCCAACTTCTTACGTTGGACGACTGGCGGAATGCAAGTGTCCTCTCGAAACAACGTCAAACGACATTTAGCTGGGATGACTCAGCCCAGAAACTATTGAAAGTTCTCGAGAAGCTCTAAGGAGTCAACGGGTCAAGAGAATAGCTCTCAACCTTCCATGAGTTTTCAAGGTGACTGATGATGTTTAAAGAGGCGTTTCCTAGTCGTTCACCATCTCTTGGCAGTTCGTTGTTGCTGGCAATAGACAAGAGTCCACGAATAAGTGCCCCGTGGGAAACAGCCAGTACGCGCTTACCTTTGAACTCACTGGAAACCAAATCCAGTAATTGCTGCGAACGTGCAGCAAGCTGAGTGCGGCTTTCTCCACCTGGGATTTCATCGAGGTTTGAATACTTGGCCCTCCACTGTTCGTGAGAGAGACCTTCTGCTTCACCAAAGGATCTTTCAATTAAGAGTTCGTTTTCAAAAACCTGCCCAAAACCAACATGAGCGGCAATAATTGCGGCGGTTTCTTTAGCGCGAGTTAGGGGAGAAGTGAGCACAACATCCCAATCATTCGCTTCTATTGCTTGGGCTGCCAGCTTTACTTGCGCAAGACCGGTCTCATTCATTGGAATGTCAGTCACTCCCTGAAGCAGGAAATTTATGTTCCAGTCAGTTTGCCCATGGCGAAAAAGTCCAAAGTGGGTTTCAGTCAATTAGTAGTTCCTCTAACGCAATAGATGTTGGAGCTTCAATTTTGGCTAGAGCGAGCTCGTCTGCTTTTGTGGGTCCGACATTTACGATCACTATTGGCTTACCTGCCTTGTTTGCCGCTCGGGCAAATCGCATTCCACTGTTTACGGTAAGTGAACTACCTGCCACTAAAAGCGCAGCGGAGCGCTCCAGCTGTTCCATCGTGAACGCCACTCGTTCAGTTGGAACGCTTTCGCCAAAGAAGACAACGTCGGGCTTCAAAATGCCGCCACAGCTTGGGCAAACAGGTATCACAAAATCAGACGTAGCTTCAACCTCAGCATCACCGTCGGGGGTGAACTCGACCGACATGTCCTTCTTGATTGATGGATTCAAGTTTTCGATCAAGGAGTCCATGTATAACCGGTCAATTAGAGCTCGACAAGACATGCAGATGACTTTGTCTAATCTGCCGTGTAGTTCAGTTACTTTTTTCGAACCGGCCTGCTGGTGGAGTGAGTCAACATTTTGCGTGATGATGTGTGAGATACGTCCTAGGCTTTCAGCTCGCGCAAGAGCAAAGTGGCTTCCGTTTGGCTTTGCGTTGGCAATTACTGACCAGCCAACGTAGCTTCGTGCCCAGTACCTGGCACGAGCTTCTTCTGCGCCCATGAAGACATCAAAAGTCATCGGGTGCCGTTCAGTCTTGCCTTCACCTCGGTAATCGGGAATGCCCGACTCAGTTGAAACCCCAGCTCCGGTTAGAACAAGAATTGATTTACCAGCCAGATGCTCACGCGCATAATCAAGACCGAACCGAGCTGCCTCGGATAGGGTCAATGAGTTGGGGTTAATGTTGAGCATTGGCCTTAGTCTAAGTTAGGTGAACGGTAGTGATTAAGTACCTCGGTTCCAAGCGGGCATTGATGCCTGTGCTTGAAACCCTTTTCCCTCCCAGCGGAGCTAAGACAGCTCTTGACTTATTCACGGGAACAACCAGAGTTGCTGGGGCGATGAAGCAGGCAGGCATGTTCGTCACTGCCGTTGATACGGCGAGTTATTCAGAAGTATTCTCAAAAACTTTCATAGAGCTTGATGCAACTGCCGTTGATCTAACTGAGCTGGAGCGGGCAGTTAGCTATCTAAATTCACTGCCTGGAATCTCGGGGTACTTTACGGAAGTCTTCTGTGAGAAGGCAAGGTTCTTCCAAGGAACTAACGGAGAAAAGATTGATGCGATCAGAAACGCCATCGAGTTGGAATTTAGATCTAGCTGGATGTACTTTCCGCTTCTTTCTAGTTTGTTGATTGCAGCTGACAAAGTTGATTCAACTACTGGAGTACAGATGGCTTATCTAAAGACATGGTCAAGACGAAGCTTCTTGCAACTTGAACTAAAAGTCCCAGATTTGCTTGCTGGCAAAGGTTCAGCAGTTCGCTCCGACGCAAGCGAAGCAGTAGCTTCAATTGGTCCCGTGGATCTTGCGTATCTAGACCCTCCGTATAACCAACACCGGTACTTTGGCAACTACCACATCTGGGAAACTCTGGTTCGGTGGGATGAGCCGGATTACTACGGGATAGCCAACAAGAGAATTGATGCAAGAGATCCGTCGAACAAGAGTGAATTCAACTCCAAACTCACCCTGCCAAGCGCCCTTGGAAGACTCATTTCTAATCTTCAAACCAAAACACTTGTTCTTAGCTACAACAACGAATCATGGCTCTCCAGGCGCGAGCTCACTGACATGTGCTCAAGGTTTGAACAAGTGAAAATCCTTGATTTTGATTCCAAGCGTTATGTCGGGGCAAAGATCGGCGGCTATAACCAAGCCGGTGAGTTAGTTGGAAAACCAGGGGCTTCGAGAAATCTTGAGCACATAGTAGTAGCCGGTCCCAAATCAACAGTTTCAGCCATGGTCAATGCGCTAGCGCAATAACAGCAGAAGATGTTCTAGTCATCGGCTTGACGCTATTCTCCATTTGCACCGTCGCAGCTACGGTCTGGGGAGTGATGCCTCTAGTAGGGCTTGCGCTAAGAGCAGATCCGGCGGTTTTCTCAAATCCGTTTATTACAACGTTTGTTGACGCAACCGGTTTAGTCATTTACTTCTTGATTGCGAAAGCTGTCCTTGGTCTCTGACCAAAACTGTGTTTCTTGTGTCCGAGAGGGGACTTGAACCCCTACCCCCTTGCGAGGACTAACACCTCAAGCTAGCGCGTCTACCATTCCGCCACCCGGACGTGACATTTGATTACGGCCCCAATGCTAGCACGCTGGGTAAAGTGTGGATTTCATCTTGGTACTTGGAACAACAGGAGAATGCGGGTAGTTTTGATTTATGGCTACTGATCCGAGAAACGCTTTGACACAACTAATCGCCTCTCTCGAGAAGCACTACGAAGCTGCTAGTTCAAAACGTGGCGAAGAGGATTCAAGCGTCGAGCAGGCCTATTACCAACTCGAGGATGCATTCTTAAACTACGAAGAAGCGATTAGTACCGAGCACGGTGAATTCCTACCTTTTACTTTGGCTGAAGACGATCAGTGAGTTTTTTTGAAGCCCTCATCCTTGGTCTTGTTCAGGGTCTAACTGAGTTTTTGCCAATTTCCTCCTCTGCTCATGTGCAGATTGCACAGCAGCTAATGAATCTTTCCGAACTTACTAAGCCTCAGCTAACTGCCTTTATCGCAACGATTCAGCTAGGTACTGAATTAGCTGTTGTTGCGTATTTCATTAAGGACATTGGCCGTATTGGCTCTTCCTGGCTTCGCTGGAGCACTAAACCGAAATCGAAGATGTCAAGTGATACCAAGCTAGGTTGGCTAATAATCATCGGCACATTGCCAGTGGTTATTCTCGGACTGGCATTTAGAGACTTTATCGAAAACGATGTCCGGAATCTTTGGGTTATCGCTTACATGCTGATTGGATTCGGTTTGTTACTAGGCGTTGCCGACTTGCTGGGAAAAAGGCAAAAGACCATTCAAGATCTAAGTTTTTCTCACGGTGTGATGTTTGGAGTTGGACAGGCTCTTGCACTGGTCCCTGGAGTTTCGCGCTCCGGTGGAACCATCACTGTTGGCTTAATGTTGGGCTACACCAGAGAAGCAGCCGCGAGATACAGTTTCCTACTCGCTATTCCAGCGGTGCTCGGTTCAGGCTTGTTTCAATTCTTTTCCTCCGTTGGCGATTTAGACCAACAGCTACTCTTGGCAACGATTGTGGCAACGATTGTTTCTGGCGTGGTAGGACTAAGCGTTATTCATTACCTTTTGAAGTACCTTCAAAAGGGTTCGTTCCTGCCTTTTGTAATCTGGCGTGTTTTGGTCGGAAGCTGGCTGCTTGTGATGCTTTCTACCGGATCTTTAGTGGCTTAATTCTCTGGCGGCTTTTCTTCCGACTGCAAGAACTTCTCAAGCTCGCGCGCGATAGCCTCGCCGGACGCCGCCTCGGATTCAAATTCATCACGGTTTTTCTCTAACTGTTGTATGTATCCAGCCATCTCTTCGTCGTTCTCTGCAATCTCATCGATGCCACGTTCCCATTCGAACGCCTGGTCAGCAAGATCCCCTTGAGAGAAACTAACACCAAGCATTTTCTCGAGCTCGGCCATTAGAGCAAGGGTTGCTTTAGGGGAAGGGGAGTTGTGAACGTAATGCGGCACTGCGGCCCACAAGGCCATAGTAGGTATGCCAACTTCCTCAAGGGCTATTCCAAGTGTTGAGAGGATTCCAACCGGACCCTCGTAGCTGCTTCGCTCTACATTCATTTCTGATCGTACGGATTCGTTCTGGCTGGTTGCATTCACGGTAATTGGTCTAGTGTGCGGAGTATCAGCAAGCATTCCTCCGAGGAAAATCACTGCGTCAATTTCTCGATCCTCTATCATCTCTAGGATTTCAGCCGTGAAAGCTTTCCACCTACGAGCCGGCTCAGTTCCGATAAGAACACTAAACCTTGATAAGGCTGGATCTTTATCTGTGGAAATCATGAAGGTTGTCCCAGGCCAGGTGAGTTCGCGATTGCCTGATTCATCAAAAGCTACGGATGGGCGAGTGAACTGGAAGTCGTAATAGTCCTCAGCGTCGACTTCTGCTGCCACCTGACACTGCAGAGCATCGCTGATGAGCTTGGCTGCCTGAGATGCTGATTCCGCTGCGTCGTTCCAGCCTTCAAATGCACAAATCAGCACTCTGCCGCCGAAAATACTGTCCCCGCTAGTCACTTTGTGAAATCTTGCCCTTTGATTGCTTGTAGGTTTGCGATGGCTTAACTGTAAGGCTAAATGTCAAAGCTAGACTTCAACCATCATGATTTTTAAGCAACTTCCGGCGGCCGTGCTCTGGGACATGGATGGCACTCTGATTGATTCAGAGCCCTATTGGATGCGAAGCGAGGGGGCCTTCGCAAAGGCCAATAACAGCACCTGGACAGACCAGGATGGCTTGAGCCTGGTAGGCATGTCTCTCTACGACTCCTCAAAGATAATCAAAGAAAAGGTTGGATCCGACCTTGAGCCCGAGCAAATAATTCAGCACCTGACCGACGAGGTGGCCGCGCAACTGAAACAGGAAATTCTTTGGAGACCTGGCGCCAAGGAGCTTCTTTTGCTACTGCGCAAGAAGAAAGTCAAGACAGCACTTGTAACAATGTCCATGCATCGTATGGCCAAGCAAGTTGTAGACGCAATCGGATTCGATTGTTTTGATGTGATTGTTGCTGGCGACGATGTCCGCCAGGGCAAGCCTCACCCTGAGCCCTACCTCAAAGCTGCAGAGCTGCTTGGGGTAAAAGCTGAGCACTGCGTTGCTTTTGAAGACTCTGTAACCGGGCTTCGATCAGCTGAAGCAGCTGGTACAAAAGCTGTTGGAATCAGCAACGTTGTTGAGATTCCGCCCCAGCCGGGACGAATTCTTTGGTCGACCCTTGAAGGCAAAGGAATGTCGGATCTACGGGGACTGTTTAGATGATTAGGAAGAATCATGTTTTCAAACCAGGTGACAAGGTTCAGCTCACGGGACCAAAAGGTCGACTAAACACCATCACGCTGGTCAAGGGTGGTGCTTTTGGAACTCATCGAGGAGATCTAAAGCACGACGACATCATCGGTAAGGCCGACGGGTCGGTTGTTGCGAACCAAAATGGCGTCGAGTACCTTGCACTCAAGCCATTACTCAATGATTTTGTTTTGTCTATGCCTCGCGGAGCTGCGATAATTTACCCAAAAGATGCTGCTCAGATTCTTGTCGAAGGCGATATTTTTCCAGGAGCAGTGGTTGTCGAGGCAGGTGTTGGTTCTGGCGCCTTGAGCATGTACTTACTTCGAGCCATCGGTGATAGCGGAGAACTTCATTCGTTTGAGCGCAGATCAGAGTTCGCTGAGATTGCTGCTGGTAACGTCAAGAGCCAAACTGGCTCAAATCCGAAAAACTGGAAGATTCATCTTGGTGATCTGCAAGAGCAGCTGCCCAAGAAACTCAAACCACAAAGCGTTGATCGGGTGGTTTTAGACATGCTCGCGCCATGGGAGTGTATTGATGAATGCGCAAATGCATTGGCACCCGGTGGACTGATAATCATCTATGTCGCAACAGTGACTCAGTTATCAAGAGTCGCGGAGGATATTCGGTCTTCTAGATTGTTTACCGAGCCTAACGCTTTCGAATCTCTTGTCAGACCATGGCACCTGCAAGGACTAGCCGTTAGGCCTGAGCACCGCATGATCGGACACACCGGTTTTTTGCTGACCGCCCGACGTCTTGCACCAGGGGCAGTACTTCCTCAGTTCAAGACCAAGGTGAAAACCACCGAGTACAAAGATGAAGACGTTCTTGCCTGGAACCCCGACGGACTAGGGGAGAGAAAAGTATCGGAGAAAAAGCTCCGAAAGACTGTCCGAAAAGCCAACGCTTAGCAATTAGTCCGATTCCAATCCCGGCAGGTAAACTTGTCTGAAACTCCACTAGAAAGTTGCTTCTTTTGCAAAAATCCGCTCTTGTTCTTTCAAGCATTATCCTGACCGCGACATTGACCTCCTGCGCCCCTACGCAAAACCTGGCCTGCGCAGCTTTCACCGGCGGGGAACAAGTCGACTCCATAAGTGTCTCTGAGATCCTCGGAGAAAAGCCAGTTGTCAATTTTCCCTCTCCATTGAACGCTGAAACAGTACAGGCACGTGTGGTTGTTGAAGGAGACGGTCCGGTCTTTACAGGTCGGAATCTTGTTGAGTTTGAGTTCGCCGGCTACAACGGTGGAAGTGGCCAGCTTATTCAGCAATCCAACTTTGATGGAACTGAAACCCCATCGGGTTTCTTTGGCCCCGGACAGGTTCCAAACTTCTGTGAAGCACTGGCCGGAGCGAAGGAAGGTTCTCGAGTCGTTGCGATTTTGCCTCCTGAGCAAGCTCACAGCGGACAAGGAGTGCCGGCCCTAGGTGTAGGGCCTGCTGATGCATTTGTTTTCGTTATTGATCTCAAACGAGTGTTTATGGAAAGAGCAACCGGATCTAGCGTTGCTCCAGAAGCCGGGTTTCCTAGTGTTGTGACAACACCTGAGGGTATTCCTGGGGTGACAATTCCAAACTCACCTGCACCCACTGAACTAAAAGTTGCGCAGCTTATTCGAGGAGAAGGCGAGGTCGTCCAGAAGGGCCAGCTGGTCACTATGCACTACAGCGGCTTCGTCTGGGATAGTTCAGAAAAGTTTGACTCCAGTTGGGATTCAGGGCAGCCAGCTCGGTTCCAGATGCAGGACGGAGCCCTGATTGAAGGATTTTTGTCAGCCGTTGTCGGACAGACTGTTGGATCTCAGGTGATTGCGGTTATTCCGCCGGCGCTTGGATACGGTGACGCAGGGGCGGGAACCATTCCGCCAGGGGCAACATTAGTTTTTGTAATCGACATTCTAGGAATCAGCAACTAACGAACATGCCAGAAAAGATTGATCTATCAGAACGGTTGTTCAATCTCACCTGTGCGCTATTGGTTGCGGGTAACGGTCTCTCAAAATCCGAAATCTTTGCCACTGTTCAGGGATACAAGGAAATCTATGTTCCCGGAGGTGATGCAACGGCAATAAATCGAATGTTCGAGCGTGACAAGACTTTGCTTACTCGTGCAGGCATTTCGTGGCGATCTTTTATTCCAAAAGAGGCAATGGATGATAATCAAGAGTTTCGCTACTTGATTGCTAATGAAGATTTTGTCTGGCCTAAAGGACTAAAACTTACTTCCAAGCAAGTGGCACTTTTGAATCTGGCTGCCCAGGTCTGGGCAAAGGCGTCACTTTCCTCAGATGCGAACCGAGCAATTCACAGAATCCGAGCAATGGGCGAGATCGCCGATGGAAGCTCTCTAATTGGAATTGCACCTCGAATCAGAACTCACGAGCTGGCATTTTTACCGCTGTCAACGGCAATCGAGTCATGTTCAAGAGTATCTTTCGACTACCAGAAACCAGGGGAGTCTGAGGTTTCGGTGCGAAACATCGAGCCTTGGTCACTCCAGAATATTGGTGGTCAGTGGTTGGTTGTCGGGTTCGACTTGGACCGAGACGAACCTAGGAATTTCTTGCTGAAGAGAATTGTTTCCGAGATTGACATCCAAGATGTGACCTTTGAGCCCCCTTCGAACCTAGAGGTCACTAAAGCTCTGGAGGAGCTTGAAGCGCACAAACTCTCCCAGAGCGCAAAACTAAAAGTTTCTCCATCAAGTGCAGCCTGGTTCCATTTCGATCTTGCATCTTCGCAAGAGATGTTCGAAGTGAACTTCATGGACTTGTACTTGTTTGCAGAAGAACTTATGGAGTTCGCTGACGAGATTGAGGTTCTTGAGCCAAAGGAGCTTGCGGACTTGATGAAAGCAACCTTGCAAAGGGTTAGTGATGATCATGCCTAAAAGCGCAAACCTCAGCGGGGCTGATCGCTATAACTTTATGCTCGCGTTGACCGGGTACCTGATTAACCACCGTCAGCAGCCTCTTGCAGATCTTGCAAGGCATTTCCAAGTTTCCGAGAAAGAAATCAAATCAGCTGTTGTCACGATTTCGCTTTCTGGTGTTGGCTTATATCGGCCAGATGAACTTTTCTTTCTGGACTATGACCTATTGGAAGAAGACATAGTTGATTTAAGCTTTGCTCCTACTTTGGAAGCAGTTCCAAGACTTTCTACTCGGCAGGCTGCAGCAATTGCAAGCGGCCTGGCCTACTTGGTCGACCTAGTAGACCCAGAGGACCAAGTGCACATCAATGAGCTGCTCGAGATTCTAGGAAAAGGAGCGCTCGGCACCAAGGAGTTGCCGTTTATGGTTCAACCAACTCGCGGAGATGGGGACTTGGCGCTTGTTCGGCAGGCAGTTGCCGAATCGAGAGCCATTCGCTGTTCTTACATCAATTCATCCGGTGAAGTGTCAATTCGTGAAATTGAACCGCAGCTTCTTGAATCAAGAGAGTCAAACTGGTTTGTTCGAGGCTTTTGCCGAACCAATGCGGAGCCAAGGGTTTTTCGTCTCGATCGAATGCGACAAATTGAACTGCTAGAAACCTTCGACGAAAGGCCCACATCCGCGGGAGATGCATCCCAGATCTACGAGGTGCGTGATTCTGACACTGAGGTTTTGTTCGAAGTTGAGCCTGAGGCCTTTGGGTTGATAGCCGACTACAAACCAGAGCATGAGATTTCCGGGAACAATGCGGTTCAAGTAAAAATTCCGATTGGCGAGCTTGAGACTTTGGGGAGAATTGTTTCTAGGTATAGCGGCAAAGTGAGAGTTCTTGCCCCAGAGACTGCACGCCAGGCAGTCAGGGAATTTGCCCAGCGTGCACTTGGGCATCACAAGCCAGAGCCTCAGGCGGAGTAGGTTTTATAGTCATGGAATGGTTTTGGGCGGTCAGCTTTGCGATAGTGATGCTCTTGTGGTCGGGAATCTACTTGATTCGGAAGTTATTGAGATTTGGTCCATCAGCTAAGAAACTGGCAACCCAGCTTGAGGCCCTAAATGCAGCTAACGCCAAAGTCCCCGAAATTGCCAAGGTGCTTTCGGCTCTAGGGGATGACCCTGCAGTCCACATTGCAAGGCGCCAACAGCTGCTACGCGAGGCGAGGGAGCGCAAGCGCCAGCGAGAGCGTAGGCTTAGGTCTAGAGATTTTTAGTAAGAGATAGGGAAACCAATGCGTCTACAAGGCTGGGAATGGATCATTATTCTTGCGATTGTTCTGCTGCTCTGGGGTGGGCCAAAGCTTCCAGGTCTAGCCAAATCGCTTGCGCAGTCCATGCGTATTTTCCGCAAGGAGATCAAGACCACTGACGAAGCAAAGCCGGTCGACAAGCCAGCTGAGGGTGAAACACCCGCCGACAAGTAAGTGGCAAGGAAGAAAAACCCCGACGCCAAAATGAGCCTTTCGGGGCATCTCAAAGAGCTTCGCAATCGGCTGTTTTGGTCTGCCTTGTTCATCATCGGCGGATCAGTGGCCGGCTGGTTCATGTTCGACGCCGTCTTCAATGAACTTCAAAGGCCGATTGTCGAGCTGGCGGCAAAGCCTGGAAGCAATGCAACCATCAATTTTCCAACTGTTGTTTCGGCCTTTGATGTTCGACTTCAGGTTTCGATATTCCTTGGAATTCTGATGAGTGCTCCGATCTGGCTCTACAACCTTTGGGCTTTTGTAACACCGGGGCTGAAGACGCGAGAACGCCGATACACAATTGGATTTGTTCTAGCTTCTGTCCCATTGTTTATTGGTGGAACAGCTCTTGCTTGGTCTGCTCTTCCAACTTTCGTGGTAGTCCTTGTTGGATTTACACCCGATGGAGCAGCAAACGTAATCAATGCCAGTGAATACATTTTGTTCACAATCCGTATCCTGCTTGTCTTTGGTCTTGCCTTTGTGCTGCCAGTTGCTTTGGTGATGTTGAATTTTGCTGGAGTAATCACGGCGCAGAACATCATCAAGTCTTGGAGAATGGCCGTTTTCGTATCTGCTGTGGTTGGAGCAATCGCAACACCGGTAGCCGAGCCAATGGCAATGTTCTTGCTCATGATCCCGTTGCTCATTCTTTACTTCTTGGCCGCAGGCATCGCTTATCTGCATGACAAACGTGTTGCTAAAAAACTCGCAGCTCTTGAACTAGCTGACCCACAAGCAGCGGAGTAATACTCGTGGCCAACGAGGAGCTGAGCGCATCTGAGCGCTATGCCAGGGCAAAGGTTAAACAATCGGCCCCGAGCTACAACTCATTTCTAGAACTTCTCGATTTTGCCTTGGATCCATTTCAGGAGCAGGCCTGTCACGCTCTAGCCAAGGGTAAGGGTGTATTGGTGGCAGCTCCCACAGGTGCCGGTAAAACAATCGTGGGAGAGTTTGCAATCCACCTTGCAATCGAAAAGAACCAAAAAGTCTTCTACACAACTCCTATAAAGGCCTTGAGCAACCAAAAGTATGCGGAACTAGTTGCCAGGTATGGCCCAGACCGTGTTGGGCTCCTTACAGGGGACACGAACACCAATTCCGATGCTCAGATTGTCGTGATGACAACCGAGGTGCTTAGAAACATGATTTACGCCAACTCGGATTCACTAATCGAACTGGGGTACGTGGTCATGGATGAAGTTCACTACCTTGCCGACCGATTTAGGGGAGCGGTTTGGGAAGAAGTCATCTTGCATCTGCCCAAGGACGTGAAGTTGGTCTCCTTAAGTGCAACAGTTTCGAACGCCGAAGAGTTTGGAGCCTGGCTTGAGGAGGTCCGTGGCGACACCGAGATTGTGGTTTCAGAGCATCGACCAGTCCCACTCGATCAACACGTATTGTTTGGCGACGAACTCATGGAACTTTTCGCAGCAGGCTCCAAGAACCAAAGGGTAAATGCAGAACTTGTCCAGAAGCATTCAAGCAAGCTTCGAATCCCACTTGGTAAGTACACAAAGGGCAAGAAGCCTAAAGGTGAATTAGATCGTCGATTCTCTAGAATTCCCAAAGTTAGCAAGCCCGAAGTGGTTGAAATCCTGGAAGACAACGACCTCTTACCAGCGATCTTTTTTATTTTCTCTCGGGTTGGTTGTGACGCAGCAGTTCGCGCATGTCACCAGTACGGAGTTCGACTCACTACCCGTGAGGAGCAACAAGAGATTCGGTACATTGTCGAGCAAAAGACTGCGTCAATTGCCGATGAGGATTTGGCCACCCTCGGATACTTTGAGTGGCTAAGTGGTCTTGAACGAGGAGTTGCAGCCCACCACGCTGGAATGCTTCCCGCATTCAAGGAAGTTGTCGAAGAGCTTTTTCTACGAAAGCTTGTTCGCGTTGTGTTTGCAACTGAAACTCTTGCTCTTGGTATCAACATGCCCGCTAGAACAGTGGTTCTTGAACGACTCGATAAATTCAATGGCGAATCAAGAGTTCAGATAACACCAGGAGAGTACACGCAGCTAACTGGTCGAGCAGGAAGACGTGGCATAGATACTCTCGGTCACTCCGTGATTCAGTGGTCTGGAAATCTAGACCCTGCAAGCGTGGCCGGTCTTGCAAGTAAAAGAAGCTACCCCCTTATTAGTCCATTCAAACCGACTGCGAACATGGCAGTGAACCTAATCGAAGCTTTTGGTCGCAAAAGAGCGCGTGAAGTCCTTGAAACCTCTTTTGCCCAATTCCAAGCGGATAGATCCGTGGTTGGACTTGCAAAAGGCATTCGCGAAAAGCAAATCTCATTGGATGGCTATGCCAAGTCAATGGAGTGTCACCTCGGAGACTTCTTTGCCTACTCGAGCATTAGACGGGAACTAAGCGACATAGAAAAGCTTCTTTCTTCAACTAGGACCAGGCAAGAGCGCGGCAAAGACATTCGACAGACCAAAGGTCGCAGTGAGCACGAGCGAAAGCTTGCAGAGCTTAAGGTGCGTATGAAAACCCACCCATGTCATCTATGTTCACATCGTGAAGCGCACTCAAGATGGGCAGAGCGCTGGTGGCAACTGCATAGGGAGACCCAGGCCATCTTGGACCAAATTGAAGGAAGGACAAATCTTGTCGCTTCAACCTTTGACAAGATCTGTGAGCTTTTGATTGAGCTTGAGTATCTGGATTCGTCGGATCAAGATTTGCAGGTCACTGACTCTGGCAAAATGCTGGCACGCATTTACGGCGAACGCGATCTGTTGGTGGCTGAAGCCTTACGCCTAAAGATTTGGGACAACCTGGATGCCCCGTCACTTGCAGCCATGGCGGCTGCCTTGGTTTATGAACCGCGTAGAGATGACGAAAACTTTGAACCACGCGCGGTCAAAGGAAACTTCCAAGATAGTTTCGCCAAGACTCAGCAGCTGTGGGATGAACTTGAGGGCCTTTCCAAGAAGTACAAACTGCCACGCTCTTCCCGGTTAGAAATGGATTTGAGTTATCCAATCCACCGTTGGGCAATAGGCGCAAAGCTTGATCTCGTTCTCGAATCGGCTGATTTGCTTCCTGGGGATTTCATCAGATGGTGCAAGCAGATAATCGATCTATTGGAGCAGTTGGCAAAAGCTAGCGAGGGGCCAATAAGCGCTAAAGCTAGAGAGGCTGTTGATCTAGTAAAGCGCGGCATCGTCGCCTACTCCTACTATGCATAGGCTAGATACATGAGCACCAAACACAAGATTGGCTTCTCGCTTTGGCGACTACCAGTTGGAATCCTCGGGGGACTACTGTCCTCCTTGGCTATGCCTAGAGAAAACGTCTGGCCATTGATTTTTGTGTCGGTGGCTTTGATTCTGATTTCAATTCGAGGACTCAGATTCTTACCTGCAACCTTTGTTGGCTTTGCAGCGGGCTTCGCTTTTTACATGAGCCAGATTGAATGGATAAGTCTTTACCTGGGTCCAGTGCCTTGGATTGCACTCTCCGTGATGGAAGCACTCATTTTTGCTCTAGGCGCAGCCGTTATTGCGTCTGTTTGGTCTTTCCTAACTCACTCACTAACTGGCAGGCTTGCATCATTTTTGACAGCGCTTGCAATCGCAACACTCTGGACCGCGCGCGAATGGGTTGCAATAAACCTGCCTTATGGAGGCTTTCCTTGGTCTCGAGTGGCTCAAGCGCTATCGGATAGCTTTCTTTCCTCGTTGGTGTACTTTGTTGGAATCTCTGGCTTAACATTTGTCTCGGTATTCATAACAGTGGCTCTGCTTCAGGCAATCGAGTCGGGTGTGCCTGGCTTGCGCAAACACATTGTTTCGCTTGGAGCAACAGTAGGTGCAATTGTGTTGGCAGCTACATTCGTAGTGCCTGCCAATGCCGAATCGGGCGAGATCACGGTTGCGGCAGTGCAAGGAAATGCCAACGCCGGATTATTCGCCAATGCCGAGCGAGGCACGTTTTTGAAGAACCACCTCGACGCAACCGCGCTACTGGATTCACACCCGCTCAAGGGTTCAATCGACTTCATTGTGTGGCCTGAGAATGCTTCTGATCTAAACCCTCAAGCTAATGAACTTGCCAAACTTCAAATCGATTCCGTTGTTGAAAAGTACCAAGTGCCATTAATCTTCGGTGCAATTACTGAATCTGGCGATGAAATCTTCAACAGCTCGCTCTACTTCGCACCAGGTCAAGGTCAAATTGATCAGTATGACAAGAAACGTCCCGTCCCTTTTGCTGAGTACGTTCCCGATCGGGACTTCTGGTACCAGCTTGCACCGGATCTAATCGGTTTAGTCACTCGCGGCTACGCCTTTGGTACCCGGGACGGAATCTTTGAGTTTCAAGGAAGCAACCTAGGCGTGCTGATTTGCTTTGAGATTGCAATCGACGACATTGGCAGAGAGCTAGTTTCGGGTGGTGCAGAAATCATCTTGTCCCAAACCAATAACGCCGACTTCGGTAGAAGCGATGAGACTTTTCAGCAAGCAGCTTTAGCAAGGCTTCGCGCCATCGAAACAGGGCGTACCGTGGTGAACATTTCAACCGTTGGTGTGTCAAAGGTCTTTCTTGCGGATGGGTCAATCGTCGATCAGTTGCCGATTTTTGAACCTGGAGTAATGGTGAATACTCTTCCTCTTCGAACTTCCATCACACCCGCTATGGCTATTGGGCCAGGATTTGACCTGGCCATTAATTTCGCGGCTCTAGTACTCTTTGCAGGCGGTCTTGTCTTTAGAATTCGAGCCAGATCAAGAAATCACAGCGCATGAGGTATCTCGTTGTAATCCCGACCTACAACGAAGTCAAAACTATAACCCGGACCATCAAAGAGGTTCTGAGCATAAATGCAGATCTTTCGATTCTGGTCGTTGACGACTCATCGCCCGATGGCACTCAAACAATTGTTCTTGAAGGATTTGGCTCTGAACTAAGAGTGAACCTCTTGGTTAGAAAAGCGAAGCAAGGCCTGGGTGTTGCTTACCTCGAAGGATTTGATTGGGCCTTTAGTCGCGACTTTGACTTCATAGTCGAGATGGATGCCGATGGTTCTCATCGGGCTGAGGATTTAGTGAAACTCTTAAGGTCTGGCGTGGAAGCAGATTTAGTTATCGGTTCTCGCTGGGTTGCCGGGGGAGAGGTTCTAAATTGGCCCGCTGTAAGGGTGTTGATTTCCAAGGTTGGAAACCGATATGCCAAGTTGATGCTCGGGACCAGAATCTTCGACATGACCTCAGGGTTTCGGATCTATAGGTCAGAGTTTTTGCAGGAGTTGGTTTCCGACCCGGTTTCTTCTCACGGCTATTCGTTTCAAGTCGAACTTGCTTATCGCGCCTCGAAGCTTGGGAGGGTAGTTGAAGTGCCAATTTCTTTTGTCGAGAGAGTGGACGGCAAATCAAAAATGACCCTGGCCATTGTGCTTGAGGCACTGACCAAGGTCACCTTCTGGGGACTGAAAAGAATCTTTAGTTAAACGTCTGCTTTTCCAGCTTTTCTTCGTGCTCGAATGTAGGTAATTCTTTCTTTCAGGATTTCTTCAAGTTCCTCTTTAGATCTGCGCTCAAGAAGCATTTCCCAGTGCGATCTTGGGGTCTTCAGGTCATCTATTTCGAGTTTGATTAGCTTGCCATCGGTAAGCAACGTGGCCTGAGATGGGCATGATTTGCATTGCCAGGTGTTAGGTAGCTCGGCATCCTGAGCAAAAACAAGCTCGCTTAGGTGGCCATTTGGGCATTGATAATTGTGCCTGTTTCTAGGGGAGTAGCTAACCCCCACTTCGGACTCGAGCGATTGCGCTCCCAATCTGATGCCGCGCATTGTCTGTTGGGCCATGATTACTCCTGGTTGCGTTTAGTTGACGAATTGGTCAACAATTCATGCAACCAGCCAGGTGCTCCAATCCATCCACGGATTGGTCATTTAACAGAAATCTCTCAGCTAAAAGTCCGAATTGCGACATCGGCCCGATCGGTCACAATTCCGTGAGCACCCAGCGAGAAAAGCTCCAGCATTTGTTTTGGGTCGTTTATGGTCCAGTAGTGAATTTCGATACCGGTAGGAAGAATTCTTTCGAGAAATTTTGGGTGAGTGAAATCAATCCCATAACGGTTAGTTGGAATTTGCAGGGCGTCAATGCCTTGAACCTCATGTGCAAGGGCTTTTTCCACGCCACAACGCGCTAGTAGGTAGCTTCTGAGAACTTTTGAGCTTCCTGCCGATGAAGCAAGGGGAGAAGTTGTTCTTGCGAGCGCTCGTTTTCTAGATGCCTCACTAAAGCTTGATACCAAGACTCGATTCTGGGCGCCGTGCGAAAGAATCGTTTCAATTCCAACGGTCTCAGCTGCAGATGTTTTGAGATCAAGATTGAATTTAGCATCCGGAAATCTTGTTAGAGCTTCAGCCAAAGTTGGTATCTGACCAGAATGCGGCAACCGTATTTGCTGAAGTTCGGACAGAGTTAGGTCAGAAATTCGTGTTTTTTTGCCAACCAGTCGCTTCAGGTCAGTGTCGTGGAACAGAACTGGAACCTGATCTTTGGTGACTTGAATATCTGACTCTAAATAGTCGGCTCCAGCGGCAATCGCAAGCTCGAAAGAATCGAGTGTATTCTCGTCGGACACTTGCATGTCACCGGAGTAGATGAGTCCTCGGTGAGCGAAAATACGCGGTCTGGTGCCCGGATGGGTGTCTAGATAGCTAGTAGTCTTCATGGGTGCTTCCTGAATCCAACCGTAGCCTTCCTTTCCGGCTTGTCGTTCTCATCTTCGGCCTGTTTGTTTATGGGCTAGGTGTGGCGATGACGGTTCATGCCAGCCTAGGCATCGCGCCATGGGATGTATTCGCGCAGGGGATTTCTATTCAGACTGGATTGAGCTTTGGAGTCTCGACGGTCGTCGTTAGTGCCCTCGTGCTCCTGGCGTGGATTCCGTTGAAGGTAAAACCAGGAATTGGAACCATCGCCAACGCTGTCCTGATTGGTCTGTTCGCTGACTTCTGGCTCTTGGTGCTACCTGACACTTCGATCTACTGGCAACGTCTCATAATCTTCCTATTGGGGGTAGTTATTGTTGCTATTGCCACCGGTTTGTATATCAGTTCAGCCCTCGGCTCTGGGCCAAGAGATGGCCTAATGCAGGGGACAGCAAATGCACTGGATAAGCCCTTCTGGATGGTCAGAACGGCCTACGAAGGCACAGTATTGACCCTTGGAGCTCTAATGGGTGGTCAGGTTCGCGAAGGCACACTCATCTTCGCCCTTAGCATCGGATATCTGGTCCAGTTGTCAATGAAGTTCTTCAAAATCCCCAAAGGTTAGAGCTTTTGGGTCTAATTCGACACCGAGAAACAGCCAGAATCCTTCTACAGGCCGATTCTGGGCGCTTTCTGCTGCTGTTCTCGCTCTGGAGCCCAGAAAGTGCCCTTGAACCGCGCTGGGTAAGCCCTGGAGGCGGTCTAGAGGGTTCAGAGCCTCTGGAGGTGGCAGCCAGTCGAGAACTGCTTGAGGAGACCGGATTGCGAATAAATCCAGATTCTCTAGGCCCAAAAGTTTTCTCAATTGAGTTCAACCAACCCTGGCCTTCGGGAGACCATGAAACGGGAATTGCTCACTTTTTCAAATTCCAAGTTACTGACGAGTTTGAAGTTGATCGTTCAATGTGGACACCTGAGGAACATCGAGACATTCTGGGTGTGCGCTGGTGGCATCCATCAGAGCTAAAAGAATCTGGTGAGAGGGTTGGCCCGCCAGGGCTAATTAAACTTCTGGTGGAACAGGGTTAGCTTGATTCCTCAAGCCGATAATGTACATTATGTCAAGTAGTGGAAATGTGGCCCCCAAAGGCACTCCCCACAGGATTTGTATTTCTAGCTCTGAGTCGCTTCAACCCATTGGTCGAGCTTTGATGATGCTTTGCCAGAATCTAAAGCATCAGTGACTATCTCAATAGCGGCTTCGAATTGCGCCTTGAGACTCGATCCAGCCAATTGGGGGTTCTTGGCGGCCCGGTAGGCCACTACTCCCCCTGCGGCGTTCAAAATCACGATATCCCGTACTGCGCCAAGGTTTTTTTCGGTCTTTCCGGCAAACAAATCCCTTGCTACCTGAGCATTTTCCTGGGCATCGCCGCCAATCAGGACATCCTGGGAGACCAGTTTGATGCCAAAATGCCGGGGGTCAAGCTGCTGGCTTTGAACCCCTTCTGGGGTCACTAGCCACACAGTGCTGGTCGTGGTAGTAGTTAGCTCGTCTAGACCGTCATCGCCCCTAGAAACCAGCCCAAAACGGCCTCTTTCGGCCAATTCCTGAGCCATTAGAGGGGCAATTTGGGCATTTGCGACACCTAGTGAGGTCGCAATGGGCTGGGCGGGGTTTGCCAGGGGTCCAAGGAAATTGAAGGTGGTTGGAACGCCAAGCTGTTTTCTAATTGGAGCCACATGCCGCATTGCCGGATGGAAAACTGGAGCGAAAAAGAAGGTGATCCCGGTCTGTCTGAAAACTTCCGCTACTCGTTGGGGTGATAGATCCAACTTGATTCCAAGCACCTCAAGCATCTCGGAAGAACCAGTTTTTCCAGAGGCAGATTTTGAACCGTGCTTCATCACCGGGACCCCAGAGGCTGAGGCAAGAATCGATGCCATGCTGGAGATGTTTACAGTTCCAACAAGGTCACCACCAGTTCCAACAATGTCGAGTGCATCGCCGCCGGTATCCAAAAGCACTGCTTGCTTCAGCATCACATCAACGAGACCTGCAAGTTCAGAAACGGTTTCGCCTTTTGAGCGAAGGGCCAACATGAATGCGGCAATTTCCGCTTCGCTGGAATCACCAGCCATTATTTGACCCATCGCCCAGTTCGCCTCCGATCTATCAAGATCGTTTTTCGCGATTAGCTTTGCCAAAATGCTTGGCCAGCTCGGTTGCGGATTCATGTGTCTCAGCATAGTGTTCGAAACTTGCGCGAACTAAGCCCAAATTGCCCAACTGGCGCGGATTCAGGGGTTATCATTAATGCATGACCTCGACTCCTTTGGCCCAAAACAGTGCCGTAGTGATAAATCGCCCAAGCGCGACCTCGGTTGGAACCATTGTCTGGCTGGCCAGCGAGGTTATGTTCTTTGCGGGCCTTTTTGCCATGTATTTCAGCCTTCGCGCCAACGCGCCTGAAATTTGGGCCAACGACACACAGATTTTGGATGTCCAGTTCGCTCTAATCAACACCCTGATCCTGGTGGCTTCATCCTTCACAGCTCAGTTTGGTGTCTTCGCGGCAGAGCGCATGCAACCTCGAGCCACCGGTAAGTCACCTGCCAAATGGGGTCTAGTTGAGTGGTTCTTCATTAGCTACGTGCTCGGTGCAATCTTCGTGGCCGGTCAGGTCTACGAGTATGCGATGTTGGTCTCCGAAGGGGTCAGCATCAGCAGCAACTCCTACGGCAGCGCCTTTTACATCACCACCGGCTTCCACGCACTTCACGTCACCGGCGGATTGATTGCTTTCTTGCTAATCATCGGAAGAACCTATGCGGCCAAGAAATTTGGGCACGCTGAGGCAACCGGAGCAATTGTTGTTTCTTACTACTGGCACTTCGTCGATGTTGTTTGGATCGGCTTGTTCTTGATCATTTACGTACTGAAATAGAAAGAAATCATGGGAAATCGCTTTAACCGCTCGCGCAGAAAGCCTCTTGCAGCCACCCTTGTGATTGCAGCTGGATTGCTGTTTTCGGGAGGCGGCTACGCAGTAGCGACTAACGTTGCCGCAAGCAACATTGCAACCGAGTACACCGCCGAGCAGATTTCTGAAGGTCGCAAGCTTTTTCTAGCGAACTGTGCAAGTTGTCACGGATTGAACGCTGAAGGAACTGCAGCTGGTCCAAGCATGATCGGTGTTGGAGCAGCATCCGTTGACTTCCAAGTTGGAACTGGACGTATGCCTGGTCAAGGATCAGGGCCTCAGCTTCCTAAGAAGAAAGTTCAGTTCACTGACGAGCAGATTTCTCTAATGGCAGCGTACGTTGCCTCTCTAGCTCCTGGTCCTGCAATCCCCGAGCAGAAGTATCTTGAGGCAACTGGAGACGCAACCCATGGTGGAGAGCTTTTCAGAATCAACTGTGCGATGTGTCACAACGCTGTTGGTGCAGCTGGAGCTTTGACTGAGGGTAAGTACGCCCCAAACCTTAATGGCGTAGAAGCCAAGCACGTATACGAGGCAATGTTGATTGGCCCTCAGAACATGCCGGTATTCAACGATGCCAACATCACACCGCAGGACAAACAAGACATCATCACTTATCTCGCGTACATCGAGGAGAATCCTTCAGCCGGTGGTTTTGAACTTGGAAGCTTGGGTCCTGTAGCAGAAGGACTATTTATTTGGATTTTCGGGTTGGGCTTGATTATCGCCATCACTGTATGGCTTGGCGCCAAGTCGAATTAGAAGGAGAAGGCTAATTGGCAGGTAAGGACTTAGAGAAGGGCTCTGAAGCCGCAGGCTTCGAGCACGAGTTCGAATCCGGTCTGGCTGTAATTCCTCCAGACAAGATTAAGGACCCAGGTCTTGAGCCTCACCGCGTCCGAATGACTGACAAGTCCCCCGCCAAGGCCAGGAACGCTGAGATCCAAGTTGCTGCCCTTTTCATGGTTTCGGTAGTTGGTTCTTTCTTCGCTCTTTGGGCTTACGTTGCATTTCCAATCACGGAAGATCTCACGACAGTTCGCGCCAACAACCTTTTCCTTGGCCTTGGGATGACTCTGTCGCTTCTTGGAATCGGTATTGGTGCTGTCCACTGGGCCAAAACCTTAATGCCTGACTTTGAAGTGACTGAGGCTCGTCACCAAACTCGCGGTAGCGAAGAGGTTAGAGCTCGGGCCGTAGAAATCGTAAAGCTTGCAGACTCTGAATCTGGTTTCAGCCGCAGAAAGCTAATCCGCAGAACGCTCTATGGAGCACTTGCCCTCTTCCCACTTCCAGCTCTTATTGTCTTCGGTGATCTTGGTCCGCAAGTTGGCAACAGCCTTCGTCAGACCATGTGGAAAGCCGGCACCAGACTTACTAAGGACCCAACCGGTGTTCCAATCAAGGCATCTGATGTAACTCTTGGATCTGTTTTCCACGTGATACCAGAAGGCTTGGCAGAAATGCACGAACACAAACTGGAAGAAAAAGCTAAAGCTGCAGTTCTTCTGGTCCGCCTGAATCAGCTCGACTTGAAGGAAGACCCGGAGAAGACCGGCTGGTCCTACGACGGCATCGTCGCATACTCAAAGATTTGTACACACGTTGGGTGCCCGGTGGCATTGTACGAACAGCACACGCACCACCTACTGTGCCCATGCCACCAGTCAACATTCGATGTCACCGAGCACTGCAAGGTTGTCTTTGGCCCTGCGGCTCGTCCCCTACCCCAGCTACCGATTTCGGTAGATGCGGAAGGTTACCTGATCGCCCAAAGCGATTTCTTAGAGCCCGTCGGACCTAGTTTCTGGGAGCGTTAAAAAATGAGCAATGCAGTGCAGGAAAAGAAGCAGGGTGGCGCTCTCGCTGCCACAGCAAACTATCTTGACGAGCGCGTTGGCGTCGGAGGAATTCTTAAGAACTTTGGTCGCAAGGTATTCCCTGATCACTGGTCCTTCATGCTCGGTGAAGTAGCCCTTTACAGCTTCGTGATCTTGCTGATCTCCGGAACTTTCCTTACTTTCTTTTACCAGCCTGCAATGACTGAAGTGATCTATGACGGAGCTTACGTTCCGCTAAAGGGTGCTCAAATGTCCATTGCATACGCCTCCAGCTTGGACATATCTTTCGAGATCCGCGGTGGAATGCTGATGCGTCAGGCGCACCACTGGTCAGCTCTATTGTTCGTTGCTGCCGCAGGTCTTCACATGCTTCGAGTGTTCTTTACCGGCGCGTTCCGCAAGCCTCGTGAAATCAACTGGCTAGTTGGTTTCATGCTATTCGTGCTTGGAATGGCTGCTGGATTCACCGGCTACTCACTCCCAGATGACCTGCTTTCCGGAAATGGTCTTCGCATCATCGATGGAATGATCAAGGGAATTCCAGTTATTGGAACCACCACTTCTTCATTCCTATTCGGTGGCGAGTTCCCAGGTACTGAAATCGTTGCCAGACTCTACGGTCTTCACATTTTGCTCGTGCCTGCCTTGATTGTTATCTTCATCGCAATCCACTTGTTCATGGTGATTATTCACAAGCACACACACTACTCAGGACCCGGACGCACCGACGAGAACGTCGTTGGCTATCCTTTGATGCCTGTTTACGTAGCTAAGGCTGGTGGATTCTTCTTCATCGTCTTTGGTGTTGTGATGGCGATTTCCGCGACATTTACAATCAACCCGATTTGGAACTACGGGCCATACGATCCATCCCCTGTTTCAGCAGGAACTCAGCCTGACTGGTACATCGGATGGCTAGATGGCGCACTAAGACTTGCACCAAGCAACTTGGACATCTCATTCCTTGGTCACACCTACCCATTCGGTGTTTTAATTCCGCTAGTTGGTTCCCTAGTCTTCCTTGGTCTAGTTGCCGTCTACCCATTTGTGGAAGCTTGGGTCACCGGGGACAAGAGAGAGCACCACGTTCTTGACCGTCCAAGAAACGCACCAACCCGTACTGGTATCGGTGCTGCTGGCGTGACTTTCTACGGTGTTCTGTGGGCTGCTGCATCAACTGACCTGATTGCCGTGTTCTTCCAGATGTCGCTAAACCACGTACTTACGGTTATGCAGATCATGCTGATTGCAGGCCCAATCGCTGCCTACATCATCACCAAGCGAACCTGTCTAGCGCTGCAGCATAAGGATCGAGAAATTGTTCTGCACGGTCGCGAGACTGGTCGAATTGTTCGTCTGCCACACGGTGAGTACATCGAGGTTCACGAGCCGCTGGATCAGTTTGAGATGTACAAGATGGTCGATTTCAAGGACTACCGTCCAACTGTTGTTCGCCCAAACAAGAAGGGTAAAATTACAGTTGGTACCCGAATCCGCGCCGCTCTATCTCGCTTCTACTTCGAAGACCGTATTGCACCTGTGACCCAGACTGAGCTAAACGAGGCTCAGTCACACGATCACTCCCCTGCAGTTGCTGCGCCGGCCACTCAGGATCAGCTAACTAAGTAGAGCTCAAAAAAGTAGAAAAACCCCGATCGGAAAAGGTCGGAGTTTTTTCTTTCTCGGAAGATTATGGCTTGTATGAATCGACTTCGATTTCCACGAGCATCAGTGGGTTTATGAATTTAATGCCTGCAAGCATGGTTGCGGCTGGTCTGATTTCTGAGAATAGTTCACCGTGGGCTTTGCCGACCGCATCCATATCCTCTGCATTTGCAAGATACATACGCGTGCGCACTACATCAGCCAACGAGTGACCACCTTGAGCTAATGCCTTTTCAATCACCTCGAAGGTGACCTTGGTTTGGGCGTAGGCATCACCTTCGTGCTGTAGTTTGCCATCAACGGTGGCAGTTGACCCGGAAACGTGAATGTACGGACCAGCAACAACCGCCCTCGAATACCCAATTGATGCTTCCCAGGGCCCACCTGAGGAGATCTTCTTATCTGCTGCCATGTCCGCTTTCTAACAAAGCACAAACGCTTCTAGTGAGCGTGCAAGCCTCTGCTGTGCTCGAACACGTATCCTACGACGCCAATGATTGCCAAAGGAACTACGAAGTAGGTTAGCCACCAACCAACAGCTAGCGAAGCGAAAACGAGTGCGCAGGCGATACCAAGATAAAGCGGCCACCAGCTCCATGGAGAGAAGAAACCAAGTTCAGACTCGCCGTCTTCGATGTTTGCATCAAGGCGATCTTCTGGAACCACTCCTTGCGTTCTGTCTGTTTTCCAAAGATAGAACGCTAGGAATGCGCTCATAAAGGTAAGCATTGCTAGTGCTGAAGTTCCAATCGGCTCCCAACCACCGTAGGTCAATAACCACCACAGGTGATATCCGCCAGTGACTAGCGCGTAGAAGCCGGTCAACAAGATCCAGAGCAGGTAGTTAGCTTTCATCTTTTACTTCTTTGCTGCAGCTTTTGCTTCTGGCGCTGCGTAGTCGGGGTGGTGAAGATCGAACGCTGGAGACTCTGAACGAATTCGAGGAATCGAAGTGAAGTTGTGGCGAGGGAACGGTGTTGCTGTTGCCCACTCCAAGCTTCTTCCGTAGCCCCATGGGTCATCCAAGGTCACCTTTGGGGCACTTCTGTATGTGATGTAGACATTCCAAAGGAACGGAATCATCGATAGTGCAAGCAGGATTGATCCAAGGCTCGAAACCATGTTCATCCATGTGAAGCCATCTTCCGGCAAATACGTAGCGTAGCGACGTGGCATTCCAATAACACCAAGCCAGTGCTGAATCAAGAATGTGATGTGGAAACCAAAGAAGGTTAGCCAGAACTGGATGTAACCTAGGCGCTCGTTGAGCATCTTTCCAGTCATCTTTGGCCACCAGAAGAAGAATCCGGCAAACATCGCAAACACCACTGTTCCAAACACTACGTAGTGGAAGTGGGCTACCACGAAGTAGCTATCGGATAGGTGGTAGTCCAAAGTAGGAGAAGCCAAGATAACTCCGGTTAGTCCACCGAATATGAAAGTGGTCAAAAAGCCTAGGCTCCATAGCATCGGGTTCTCGTACGTAATTGACCCGCGCCACATCGTTCCGATCCAGTTAAATATCTTCACACCGGTTGGAACCGCAATCAGCATAGTTGTGAAAGCAAAGAATGGCAGTAGCACAGAACCTGTCACGTACATGTGGTGGGCCCACACCGTCATTGACAATGCTGCAATTGCAATAGTTGCGTAGACCAGTGTCTTGTATCCAAAGATTGGCTTTCTGCTGAAGACCGGGAAGATCTCAGAAACGATTCCGAAGAATGGCAGTGCAATGATATAAACCTCTGGGTGTCCGAAGAACCAGAACAGGTGCTGCCAAAGCATGGCGCCACCGTTAGCTGGATCAAAGATGTGGGCATCCAAGCGACGGTCTGCCCCAAGTGCGAACAACGCCGCTGCAAGCGGCGGGAAGGCCATGATCACAAGAATCGAAGAGACCAGGGTGTTCCAAGTGAAAATCGGCATGCGGAACATGGTCATTCCAGGAGCGCGCATGGTCAGGATGGTAGTGATGAAGTTAACTCCACCAAGAATGGTTCCAAAACCACCTAGAGCTAGACCGAAGACCCATAAGTCTCCACCTATTCCCGGCGAGAACGTCGTATTCGACAGCGGCGCATAGGCAAACCACCCAAATGAAGCAGCTCCCTGAGGGGTAAAGAACCCTGAAACTGCGACGAAGGAACCGAAGAAGTAGAACCAGTAAGCGATTGCGTTCAGTCTTGGGAATGCAACATC
>JBIJAI010000016.1:0-25106 GCA_044345815.1 Rhodoluna sp.
CCCATAGCTTGCGGCACTGGAGGAAAACACGAATTTCTTTACCCCAGTGTTTTTCATGGCGGTGAGCAAATTGGCCTGTCCGCCGAGGTTTTTTGAAAAATATTCTTCGGGTTTTTCAACCGATTCCCCGACCTGTTTTAGGGCAGCTAGGTGCACTACGGCAGTGACTTTATGCTCGGTGATCAGCTGCTCTAGGGCAGCTACTGCGCTGGCATCTGAGAGCTCTAAATGGGCGGTTGGAAGGCCCAAAACCCTTGAATCTAAGCCTGTTGAGAGGTTATCGACCACAACGACGGGGGTGCCAGCCTGGCTCAAAATACGGGCCACGTGGGACCCGATATACCCAGCCCCACCGGTCACCAACACGCTCATACCCTCAAGGATACTGGCGGATTCAGTGGGCTTGGGACCCCACAGATTGGGTATTTCAACTTGACAAGAGGTGAATAACAACAGTGTAATTACACGAATGAAAGTTTTGCCTTCAATCCTTTCGGGGGAAGTGGCAACTTAGTGAACGGAAATGGCAGCACATGGAAAATCGTGGACAAGTTCCCGATAACTGGTTTATCGACCCGATTCTTTTAGGCGTTGCGGGTGCCTACTCAGACTTTGAAGAAGATCCACTCTCCTGGCAGGCAGATGCACTTTGCGCGCAGACTGACCCAGAAGCATTCTTTCCAGAAAAGGGCGGCTCGACAAGAGACGCAAAGAGAATTTGCACTGGCTGCAACGTCAAGGCTCAGTGCCTCGAGTACGCACTAGCTAATGACGAGAGATTTGGAATCTGGGGCGGCCTTTCAGAAAGAGAAAGACGCAAGCTTAAAAAACGTGCTTAGTGCGTCCAACTTTTAGGAAAGCACAAAATGACAGTTAACGTTTCTGCCGTAGTGCTATCGCACGATGAGCCAGTGTCGCTAACTCGTGTTCTCAATCAACTTGCAAAACAAACAATCCCACCCTCACGCATTCTCGTCGTTGACTCTTCCAAAACACAAGCGGCACCCACTGCAGGTTTTGAAACTCTCAAGCTAAATCACAAGACATCTTTTGCGGGCTCAATTGAAGCCGCGGTAAAGCATCTTGCAACCGATGGTTATATCTGGATTTTGCATGATGACAGTGCACCGGATGCCGACGCCCTAGAAAAACTGCTCAAAGAAATTGAGTTAAGTCCTTCATTGGCTGTTGTTGGACCCAAGCAAGTGGACTGGGATGATCCAAAGCTGATCAAGCAGATGGGGCTAACCCTTACCCGTGGCGGCAAATTGTTTAGCCGTGTGAGGGGCGAATTTGACCAGGGTCAGCACGACCACCTAGAAGATGTGATGGCTGTTGGCACCGCAGGTGCTTTGGTGAATCTGGAAAAGTATCGGGCTCTGGGCGGTTTCGATCCCAAGGCTCCACCACTGGCAGCCGATGTTGACTTTTCTATTCGCGCAAGGCTAAGCGGTGGGCGAGTAGCTATTGCTCCAGCTTCCAAGATTGCGCACCAGATGCTTTCAATGAACGGCAAGCGCTCTAGAAGCTGGCTGGGGGGAACCCCAGCCAAGGCCATTCGGCACGCGGAGCTTTACCTAGCCCTTAGCTACGCAAGCTTTATCGGATTTACCCTTGGCTGGTTACTTCTTATTCCATTCGCGCTTCTGAACTGCTTAGTCCTATTGGTTAGAAAGCGCGCGGGTTATATCCCTGCTGAGCTGGCAGCTGCCGGTACTACCTTTATGCAGCTGGGCAAGATCCTTAGCTCTCGAGCTCGAATCCGCCGAACTACCTCAGCAAGGCTTCGTACTTTAGCTGGCCTTCGCGCCAGCCGGCAGGAGGTCAAAAGCTCCAACCAGAGATCCAAGGACCAGGAAGTTTCCACCCAGCTTTTGGCAGCTCACGCCAGGGGAGATAACGACGAAGCTACCCAAAGCCCAAACTCTGGCTTTTTATCCTCCGGAGCGGTTTGGTTTGCTCTGGCACTAGTTTCCCTAAACGCACTTTGGATTCCAACTAACTTCGCAGTCTCCGGTGCGGGTGTTATTCCGCTTTCAAGCAACTGGTTCGACATCTTTGGCCAGGCCGGATCGATGAACCAGAGTCTAGGTCTTGGCTTTGTTGGCTCAGCTGATCCATTTAGCTGGGTGCTGGCGATTCTTAGCGCACCGCTGTTTTTCCAGCCGAGTCTTTCAATCACGATTTTGCTGTTTCTATCAACCGCAACTGCCTTCACGGGAATGTTCTACCTATCTGGGCTTATCACCAGAAGTAACCCGCTCCGAATCACTGCAGCGCTTAGCTATGCGCTGTGGCCAGCTCTTACTGTCTCAATAACCGATACTCGGATTGCGCAAGTAATTGCCATTATCGCTTTGCCGTACCTTGCACACTCAATTGCCAAGATTGCAAGCCTTGGGCTTTCCAATCCAGGAACCTTTGTTTCAACCTGGTCCCAGGTTGGAGTTTCTGGAATCTTGCTTGCAGTAATTGCCGCTAGCTCTCCAGTTCTGGGTCTCACTCTTATTGTTCTCATAGTTGGTTTGGCAATCGCAAGACCCTCGAAGCTCATGGCGCTGCTGTTTACAACTGGACTTACATTGGTTTGGTTTGTTCCACTTGCCCTAGAGCGGCTAAGTGCTGCATCTCCACTTGCTGTTTTGATGAGCCCAGGACCAGAAAGCCCAAGTCCATTCGAAGCTAACTGGACCCTGCCATTTTTTGGCTTTGGGTTTGACTATCTGGCGTTTGGATTGTTTATTGCAGTTCCGATTTTGCTACTAGCTCTTATTTCACTTCTTACCCCGGGAGCAAAAGCCTCGCTTGGGCTCTGGGTAGTGGCCTTGACCGCGTTGGCGGTTGCCTTTGTTGGGGCCGGAGTTGGATTCAGTTTTGGTCAGATTACCTCGGTAAATCTAGAACTTAGTTCTGTGATGGCTCTATACGGTTTAGCGGTGATTGCTTGCTTTGCTCAGCTTTCGACGGCCAGTACCGCTTTGCGGTCAATTGCAATTTCGCTGGTTGCAGTTTTGGGTATCGCGCCAGCAGCTTTTGCCGTGGCTACAAACCCCCCGGCAGTTTCTTACTCCGACGGCAGAATAGTTCCATCCATCATTCAGGCTGACGCCGATGCCGGCATGCTCGTTAGGACTTTGAAGCTTGGGGCAGGCGAAGATGCGATCAAAGCGGAATTGTTTGAAGGCTCAGGGGTCAAACTCGAACAACTTTCAACGGCATACCAAATTGCAAACTCGGGATTATCTGATCAGAATCCGCAGTATCAGGTCCTTGGTCAGCTGGTGGCAAATCTGGTTTCTGCAAACGGTTCTGATGTATTGACTCCGCTGGAGGAATTTGGAATCAGCTACATCTTGGTTTCTCCTGCAGACCGAGACCTACAGATGGCTCTTGATTCCACGAGGGGATTGGAATCAATCGGTGAAACAGATTTCGGTCAGCTCTGGAAAGTCCAATCAGTTGAATCGGTCCAAAAAGTTTCTGAACTTGATTTTGCACCAACCAAGATACTTAGTCTCGGAGCCTTACTGCTTTATGTTCTGCTGGCACTTCCAACTAGTTCAATTAGAAAGCGCAACGGAAAAGAAAGCGCAATCTTTGTCGATGCGGAGGAAAACAACTAATGATTTTCCGTATCGTGTCCTTTGTTTCGGTTACTGCTTTATTGGTTGCTGGTTTGGCACTTGCTCCAACGCTTGATTACAAGGTGGAGTTTGATTCGGCAAGCGGTAGCTACAGCGTCAAGCCGGCGGATCTGAGCTTGGTATGTCCTGGGCCACTTTTTAGAAGCGGTGGGGATTCTGGAACCAACCTAAGCAAGATTGAGAGATCAGGCACAGCAGATCTTTACTACACCGCTGATGGCAGTGGAGTAATCTCCCAGCAAAGCGTTTCTGGTTCTGCTAATTCCAGTGTTGAACTCGGTGCTAGTCGTGTGTTTGGCTCGTCCGCGATTTCGGATGCCACCGCGCTTACAAACCTAGGCGCCGACCAAGACAGTCCTCAAGGATCGAGTGTACTAACCGGAAGCTCGACTCAGCTTTCGGCAATTGGTTCAATGCGCGGTCTTGCAGCAGCTTCCTGCCAGCTACCAAGCAATGACTTTGTCATTGTTGGGGGATCAACCCTTGCAGGTCGCGAAGCACTGCTGGTGCTTACTAACCCGAGTCCCATCGATGCAACAGCAGATATCCGAATCTTCACTGACCTAGGAGAGGTAACTGTTTCAGGCCTTTCTGGAATCTCGGTTCCAGCTAGAAGCACAACAGCGGTTTCTCTTGCAAGCTTTGCTCCAACAGTTCCCGCACTTGCACTTCAGGTTCAATCACAGGGTGCAAAACTTGCCGGTTGGATTCAGGCTCGTGCCGTTCGAGGAACTGCGGCGACCGGCGTGGATTGGATCAGCCCAAACCCGCAGGCAACAGAAAAAGCGGTGTTGCCAGGTTTTGTCATTCGAGGAACCAGGGTGATAAACCAAACAGTAAGTACTGAGGAAAATTCTGATGCCGGACATGCACTTCGCATCTTCGCCCCCGAGGGTGCCAACGTGACTGTTCAGATTGTTTCTTCGAAAGCCGATGTCTTTGGAGCGGTTTTCACCGGAATTATTGAGCCTGGAACCGTGTCTGATTTTCCAATTTCGGAACTAAAGGACGGCGACTACTCGGTGTTTATCTCATCAGATAAACCGGTTTACTCGAGTCTTCGAGTTGCAAGGGGAAACCCTGGGGCTTCACCGCGACTAGATTTTGCTTGGGTAAGTCCAGCGGGGGAGCTGGTTTCTGATCGAGCAGTTGCAACTGCCTCGGATGGTGATTCGATTTTGGTTCTTGGAAACTCCGGATCAACCGCAGCTACTGTTCAAGTTCAGAATCTCCGTAGTGGAGCAAGCGTGAGGGTGTCGGTTCCTGCTCTTGGAACAGCGACGGTTGATCTGTCTGGCCCAGTTTCAATTTCGGAAGCCCCAGGCGTTTATGCAACTGTGGCTGTTTTGATTGAGGGACAAATTTCCGATTTGGACGTTAAAGACCCAAGGAACTTAGGTTCTGAAGTGAAGGTTAGATTCGGTTAGCGGTTGTAATACTCGGGAACTAGATCCCAAGGATCTATATCCAATAGCTCCGCAATAGCTTCAAAAACCTGCTCTTCGACTTTGAGCCGCTCTTCGATGGCACCCAGTCTGGAGTGATTGCCAAAGCGCTCAGTTGGAATTCGGTAAATCACAATGGTGTTGGTGTCTCTATCAACTCGCCACCTCGGAACTTCGGTTGAGTTTCCAGATAGTGGTGGCGAATCCAAAACCTTCCAGCTCACCCCCGCCAGATCTTCTTCCCAGATTCCTTTGAGGTACTCAACAGCAGTTTCTACGTACTGTTCGAATCCGTGGGAGCGAGTTTGCCCAAACTTGAAAAGCTTGGAAAGAATTGGCCTTCTGATACCGCGCCCGTGCCGGTCGCGATAGCTATCGCGGGAGCTCGGGGTTTTTGCCATGGGCCCATTGTATTCTTGAGCAAATGAGCTCACTTCAAAAAATCTTCAAGATGTATGACATTCGTGGCCTAGTTGGCTCCGAGATCACCCTCGATGGTGTCAAAGCAATCGGTGCCGCATTTGCGGATGAGCTTTCCCTTGCCGGCAAGTCACTGGTTGTCGGGCACGACATGAGGGACTCTTCGGCGTCGTTCGTTGAGGCCTTCATCGAAGGTGCAAACGCTCGTGGAGCCGATGCCATCAACCTAGGGCTTTGTTCAACTGATGAGTGCTACTTCGCCTCTGGTTATCTTGATGCGGCAGCTGCAATGTTCACAGCCAGCCACAACCCCGCAAGCTACAACGGCATCAAACTCTCACGGGCAGGCGCTCGAGGAATTTCCATGGACACAGGACTTTCGGCAATTGCCGAAAGAGCACAGAAGTATCTTGATCTAGGAATCGAGGAAGTTTCCGAGCCTGGTTTTTCAAGTGAGCACGAAATCATGGGGGAGTATGTCAGCTACCTAAGGCAGCTAGTTGATCTTTCTTCGATCCGCCCACTAAAGATTGTCATTGATGCCGCTAACGGCATGGGTGGACTTACCGCTCCTGCTGTTTTGGGAACAGCTGCAAATCACCCTGCGCTACCGCTCGAGATTGTCCCGATGTATTTCGAACTGGATGGCTCGTTTCCTAATCACGAAGCTAACCCGCTAGACCCCAAAAATCTAGTTGATTTACAAAGGGCAGTTCTAGAACACAAAGCTGATGTTGGTCTGGCATTCGATGGCGATGCTGATCGAGTATTTGTCATCGATGAAAAAGGCCAACCGGTAACACCTTCGGCCATCGCAGCAATTGTTTCCCTGAGTGAAATTGCTAGAGCAAAAGCTAAGGGCGAAACTAACATTTCTGTTTTACATAACTTACTTACTTCAAAGGCAGTTGCAGAGTTCATCAAAGGCGCTGGAGCGACCCCAATTAGAACTCGCGTGGGACATTCTCTAATCAAAGATGAGATGGCAAAAACTGGAGCAATCTTTGGAGGTGAGCATTCTGCTCACTACTACTTCAAAGATTTCTACGGAGCCGATAGTGGAATGCTCGCCGCCATGCATGTACTGCGTGAACTTGGTTCGCAGAACAAACCGCTTTCCGAATTCGCTGCTGAGTTTGACCCATACTTTGCAAGCGGTGAAATCAACTCAACTGTTGCAAACGCTTCTGACAAGCTTTCCCAGATCAGAGCCGAATACCAGGGCCAGCCATTGGATGAGCTAGATGGCATCACTATTAGTTCTAAGCCAGATTCGAGCCCGTGGTGGTGGTTCAACGTAAGAAGCTCTAATACCGAGCCACTTCTGAGGCTAAATGTTGAATCCAGCGACCAAGGCATCGCTAAAGCGCTAACCGACAAGCTTCTGGGGATCATCAGAAGCTAGATTTTCAGGGGATAATAGGTAGATGCTGAAACCCAAAACCACCATTGAATTCAAAGTCGCTGACCTGTCCCTAGCCGAAGCTGGAAGACACCAGATCCGTCTGGCCGAAAACGAGATGCCAGGGCTTATGGCTTTGCGCGCAGAGTTTGCTGCCAGCCAGCCACTAAAGGGTGCTCGCATCGCAGGCTCGCTGCACATGACAGTTCAGACTGCTGTGCTAATTGAAACTTTGGTGGCACTTGGTGCTCAGGTTCGTTGGGCAAGCTGCAACATTTTCTCAACTCAGGACGAAGCAGCTGCAGCTGTTGCAGTGGGACCAAAGGGCACCACTGAGAACCCAGCGGGAATTCCAGTTTTTGCATGGAAGGGTGAAACCCTTCCTGAGTACTGGTGGGCAACTTCAAGAATCTTTGACTGGTCAACTGAGGCAGAAGCAGAAGGTTTGGATTACACCGGACCGAACATGATTTTGGATGACGGTGGCGACGCCACCTTGCTAGTTCACAAGGGCCGTGAGTTTGAGCTTGCTGGTTCTGTACCTCCAACTGGAGCAGACGACAGCGAGGAGTACGGTGTGATTCTTGAGTTGCTTCGCGACTCACTATTGGAATCCAAAGACCGCTTCACCAAGATCGCTAAAGACATCATCGGTGTAACTGAAGAAACCACAACCGGTGTTCACAGACTTTACGAGTTCTTCAAGCGCGGCGAACTATTGTTCCCAGCTATCAACGTGAACGACGCTGTGACAAAGACCAAGTTTGATAACAAGTATGGAATCAGACACTCACTTCCAGATGGTCTAAACCGTGCCACCGACGTTCTCATCGGTGGCAAGACTGTTTGGGTTGGCGGCTACGGCGATGTCGGCAAGGGTGCTGTTGAGGCTATGGCCGGACAGGGCGCACGCGTTATCGTTTCTGAAATCGATCCAATCTGTGCACTGCAGGCAGTAATGGATGGCTACCAGGTTGCAAAACTTGAAACCGTCCTCGAAGAAGCTGACTTCTTTATCACCGCAACTGGAAACACCAGAGTGATAACTCCAGAGCACGTTATGAAGATGAAGAACTACGCGGTGATTGCAAACATCGGTCATTTCGATGACGAGATTGACATGCTTGGAATCGGCAAGATTGCCGGTGTTAGCAAGATCGAGATCAAGCCACAGGTTCACGAGTGGGTCCTGCCAAACGGCAAGTCCGTTCTGATCCTGTCTGAAGGCCGCTTGATGAACCTAGGAAACGCAACGGGTCACCCGAGCTTTGTAATGAGCACCTCGTTCTCGAACCAGGTTCTGGCACAGATTGAGTTGTTCACCAACACAGCTGCCTACCCATTGGGCGTTCACTTCATTCCTAAGAACTTGGATGAGAAGGTAGCAAGACTGCACCTTGGTGCACTGGGAGTGGAACTGACCGAACTAACAGGTGAACAGGCACGCTATATTGGGGTACCAGCTACTGGCCCATTCAAGGTAGATCACTACCGCTACTAGGAACTGACATGAACCCAAAGATCCTTGTCATCGATGATGACAATGCGCTTAGGGAAATGGTTGGAATTGTTCTTTCGTCGGCAGGATTTACTCCGGAGTATTGTCCCGATGGCGATCAGGCACTAGCCAAGTTCAAAGCGTTCGAACCCGATCTTGTTCTGCTCGATGTGATGTTGCCAGGCAAAGATGGAATTGCTGTTTGCCGCGAAATTCGAAACATTTCTGGGACACCGATCATTATGCTCACCGCAAAAACTGAAACCACTGACGTTGTTTTAGGACTTGAGGCAGGGGCCGATGACTACATCGTGAAACCTTTTGAGCCAAGTGTTCTAACCGCTCGCATCAAAGCGCGTCTTCGTCCAATCTCTACCCTTGAAGAAGCGGTGACCATTGGCCCCCTTACTCTCGATGTGGTTGGCCACCAAGTGCTCAAAGATGGAAACCAGATTTCCTTGACCCCGCTCGAGTTCAACCTGCTACTTACTCTTGCTCAGAAACCAAAACAGGTCTTTACGCGGGAGATGTTGCTTGAGAAGGTCTGGGGCTACCATTACAAAGCAGACACCAGACTTGTGAATGTGCACGTCCAGAGGTTGCGATCAAAGATTGAAGAAGATCCGGACAATCCAAAGATTGTGACCACGGTTAGAGGCATCGGCTACAGGGCTGGCTAGGGACAAATGCTCAAGCTTCTAAGACGCTCGGTGCAAGCCCGAGCGGTTGCCACCACGGTTGCGCTAAGTGGAGTGCTAATTACTGCTCTCGGAGGTTTCCTATCGTTTTCGATCGGAAACGGTTTGTTTGAAGCAAGGTTGAACCAGATTCTCGCTGAATCTGAATCAGCCGTTATCGATGTTCAAAACACTTTTGCCGCCTCCAGCGTCAACGATGAGGTCGCTCTGCAGACCCTACTGAATTCGGTTGTTCCCAAGCTTGAGGCAACCGGCGTTGCTGACAGCAGGCGAGTGGCACTGCTTCGCACCCCAGGCCAATCCGGAATCCAGCTGCTTCAGAGCCCGATTTCATCAGGACTCGACACCCAGTTGATCGGCCAAAGCTTTAGATCAGAGGTTAGAAACAGCGCTGGCCGAGTGCTGTATCAATCGATTCAGCTATCTTTTGTGGAAGATGGCATCACTCGGCTTAGTCCAGGAATTGTTGTTGGGTCGCCAGTAGAAATTCCACTGGCTGGTGAGTACGAACTGTATTTAGTTTTTGATCTTTCCAGCGAGCAGCAAACTCTCGTCTTTGTCCAACAAACCTTGTTGATTGGTGGGTTAGCACTTATCTTCATCATCGGCGGTGTTTCCTATGTTGTCACCAGTTGGTTGGTTCGCCCAGTAAAGATCGCTGCAGAGGTTTCCGAAGAAATTGCTGATGGAGCATTGGATGTACGTCTTCTAGAAAAAGGCGAGGATGTTATCGCTGTCCTTGCGCGATCGTTCAATAAGATGGCCGATAGCTTGCAACGGCAAATTACCAAGCTAGCCAGCGTTTCGAAAATGCAGCAGCGATTTGTTTCGGACGTATCGCACGAGCTTCGCACGCCACTGACCACCATCAAACTTGCTGGCGACTTGCTTTTTGAGGCTAGAGACACTCTCGATCCGACCTTACGCAGATCGGCTGAGCTACTTCACGGTCAGATAGTTCGATTTGAAGTGCTGCTCAATGACTTGCTTGAAATCTCCAGATACGACGCAGGTGCCGTAAGAGCCGAGCTCGAAATACATGATTTGAATCAGGTAGTTGGAATGGCGATTGCATCAATTGATCCACTTGCCAAAAACCGTGGCAGTTCGATTGAAGTCAATGTTCCAAGCGATGAGATTCTGGCTGAGTTTGACGCGCGTCGAATTGAACGGTTGCTTAGGAACCTTTTGGCTAACGCCATTGAGCACGGCGAAGGAAAACCAATAAGAGTTGATGTTGGAGTCAACGATCATGCGGTTGCAGTGAGCGTGAGCGATAGCGGAATTGGAATGACCAAGGCACAGCTAGATCGAGTCTTTGACAGATTCTGGAGAGCAGACCCTGCCAGAAAGCGAACCAGTGGCGGCACCGGACTCGGTCTAGCCATTTCACTTGAAGACACCATGCTGCACGGCGGAATGCTGGATGTCTGGGCCCGCCCCGAGGCCGGAGCTAGCTTTAGGCTCACTCTGCCTAAAGTCCAGGGAACCGAAATCCTAGAATCACCCCTTACCTTGCCAAGCGATGATGACGGAGAGACCAAAGCGTGAGAAGGCTTCTGGGATTTGCTCTGATTTTGGCACTCACCGGCTGTGCCTCTTTGCCGATGGCAGGACCGGTTCGAATCGGCCCTGATCTAGTGTCAAGCACCGACGATGAGTCGGTTTACTACTCACCATCTTCACCTGTCGAGGGTGCTACTCAAGCAGAAATCCTAAGTGGCTTTATTGCTGCCGGCACTGGTCCGCAGAACGACTACGCAGTTGCCAGAGAGTACCTGAGTGAGAGTATTCGATCTAACTGGAATCCAAACCAAGAAGTGCTTATCCAACGGTCGAGTCCAAAAGTCACAATCTCGAATCAAGATTCCGCGCAGTTGGAAGTTGATGTATCGGCGGTAGTGGATGCGGACGGAAAGTATCAAATTGCACCTGCTGGAAGCTCAAGAGTTTTGGAGTTTACCTTTGTGCTTGAGAACTCGCAGTGGCGCTTAGGTGCCGCACCGGATGCAACGGTTTTGATCAGACCGGTTTTTGACGTTGTCTTTAGCTCCTACTCAGTATTCTTTGTTGATGGGCAAAAGCGTTTTCTAGTTCCCGAGCTTCGCTGGTTTCCCTCCACGGCCGCAACTGGAACAAGACTTGCCAACGCGCTGCTTCGTGGAGCTAGCACCTGGCTAAAACCTGCTGTGGTGTCTGCGATACCAAGTGGAACCAGGCTTTCAATCGACGCCGTGACTGTTGAAGACGGCGTTGCACTTGTGGACTTAACCGCTCGTGCCCTAGTTGCATCTCGTGCAGATCGATCACTCATGATGGCGCAGCTCCAGGCAACTTTGTCCCAACTCCCAAATGTTTCCGAAGTTGCAATCTCCATTGAAAGGTCTCGACAGGATATCTTGGATATCCCCGCCGAAGCTCGAGAACTTCCCGCCAGATATCTTGGAGTGCTTTCGGAAGATGGCCTCGAAATGATTTCATCTTCGGAAGAACCCTTTTTCCAGTCCGGTAAAGATTTCTTTGATCTAAATGTTGTTTCTGAGATTGCTCTTTCTAGTCGATTGGGCTGGGTTGCGGCTTTGACAGATCAGGGCTTGGTCAGGACCCAAGGAGAACGACTTGGGGTGGATGTTGAACTGATCGACTCGCGAGCTGGAATTGCTGGAATTAACTTTGACCGCCAGGGGTTTCTTTGGAGTGTAAGTCAAAGCCCTGGGGCGAGCATTTTGGTCACTTCTCCAAATGGGGAGCCAAGTTTCGTTGCTGCCCCTTGGCTTGCGGGCCAATCGGTTCAAGGATTTGCCTTGTCTCCGGAAGGTTCCAAAGTTGCTCTTTTGGTTCAGGGTTCTGGACGAACTCGGGTATTGGTAAGTGGGGTAGTTAGAGGCATTTCAGGCTCGCCACTAGAGCTTGCTGAACCAATTGAAGCAGCAAGCGAACAAGCAAATCCCACTTCGGTGACCTGGGTAGATCAGCTAACAATTGCCACGGTAAATGCCGAGGGCGGATCAAACGCTGCCCTTTTGACAACTATTGGTGGCACATCAAGAGTTATTCCAACTCCCGCTGGAACCAGAACCATTGTTGCTGCTGGTTTGGGATCCCAGCTTTACCTCTTGACTGAAACCGGTGAGCTGTTTTCTTATCGAGGATCAACCTGGTCACCGCTTCGTCAATCCATCCGAGCCATCGCGGTTTTCAACTAGCAGCACTTAGTTTTCAACAATTTGTTATTGCCCCCTTTTTTAGGGAATCAATCTGAGCTCAGATAGAGCCATGTCGTCTTCCAGCCTTTTGGATTTTGTGTTTCCCTCCAGGTGTGGGGTGTGTGAAGTGCCAGGCCCAAATTTGTGTGAATACTGTCGTGATGTTCTTCTGTCCTATCCTCACGAATTCCAGCGCGGCCCCGTCACTGGATTTGCCGCAACGTATCAGTCACCGGAAGTTTCCAAACTTCTTGTGGCATTTAAAGATCGTGGGCAATCTGCTCTGGTTCGCGAGCTAGCTGAATTGGTCGAACCTTTGGTTTTTGAAATTGATCAGCTTGACCAAGTGGTTTACTTGGTTCCAGCTCCGAGCCGAGCGGAGAACTTTGCTCGGCGTGGATTTACTCCGAGTGTTTTTATTGCTCAAGCAATTGCTAAGTCAGCATCCAAAGCTCGAGTTGCGAACTGCCTTGTTATGGGACAAGCCGTGAAGGATCAAGTTGGGCTCACGGGTGCGGAAAGACAAATCAACTTATCAGGGAGCATGTCTTTGAATCAGAAAGTTGCCTTCAAGTCCTGTTTTGTGGTGGACGATATCTGCACCACGGGAGCCACCATCATCGAGGCCTGGAGAGCCCTAACGGTTGCAGAAGCTAATGTCCTAGGCGCACTAGTTGTTAGCGAGGGGAAACCGCCTCCCAGCCAGCTATCTGGGAGTTTTCTAGGCAGCTAGGCGGGCTAATCGGCCAGCGTCTAAGATTGAAGTAATTACTTCCCAATTGGTTTGGAGCGCATTTTGGCGTCTATTTTTGACAAGATTCTTCGTGCAGGCGAGGGCAAGGTACTTGCCAAACTCAAGGCCCTGACCTCAGCGGTGAACTCACTAGAGCCTGAGTTCCAGCAACTTTCCGACGAAGAGCTCAAGAACGAGACAAAGACCCTGAGAGATCGATTCGCCAACGGCGAATCTCTCGATGACCTATTGCCTGAGGCATTCGCTGCTGTTCGTGAAGCCGCCACCCGAACCATCGGCCTTCGCCCATTTGATGTTCAGATCATGGGTGGAGCTGCCCTGCACCTTGGCAACATCGCCGAAATGAAAACCGGTGAAGGTAAGACCCTTGTTGCAACCTTGCCTGCTTACCTAAACGCAATTGCTGGCCGTGGAGTTCACGTTGTTACAACCAACGACTACCTAGCCGGATACCAGTCTGAACTTATGAGTCGTGTCTTTAGGGCTCTTGGTATGACCACCGGTTGCATTCTTTCTGGCCAGGAGCCAGCCGAGCGTCGTGAGCAATACCTTGCGGATATCACCTATGGAACCAACAACGAATTTGGTTTTGACTACCTGCGCGACAACATGGCTTGGCAGAAGGCTGACCTGGTTCAGCGCGGACACTTCTTTGCAATTGTGGATGAGGTTGACTCCATCCTTATTGATGAAGCTAGAACCCCATTAATTATTTCCGGTCCTTCATCAGGTGAAGCTAACCGGTGGTTCAACGAGTTCGCCAAGATTGCCGAGCGCCTGCAGCCAGTGATCGACTACGAAGTTGATGAGAAAAAGCGCACCATTGGAATCCTGGAGCCAGGTATCCAAAAGGTTGAGGACTACTTAGGTATTGAAAACCTCTACGAGTCCACCAACACCCCACTGATTTCCTTCTTGAACAACTCGATTCGCGCCAAGGCGCTTTTCAAAAAGGACAAGGACTACGTCGTAATCAAGGGCGAGGTACTTATCGTTGACGAGCACACCGGACGTATTCTTAGCGGCCGCAGATACAACGAAGGTATCCACCAGGCAATCGAAGCCAAAGAGGGCGTAGAGGTAAAGGCTGAAAACCAGACTCTAGCTACCGTCACCCTGCAGAACTTCTTCCGTCTCTACTCAAAGCTTGCCGGTATGACCGGTACAGCTGAAACTGAGGCAGCTGAGTTCATGTCCACCTACAAACTCGGTGTTATTCCAATTCCAACAAACAAGCCAATGATTCGCATTGACCAGCCTGACCTGATCTACAAAAACGAAGAGGTCAAGTTCAACATGGTTGTTGAAGACATAGTTGAGCGTCACGCCAAGGGTCAGCCGGTTCTTATTGGTACTACCAGCGTTGAAAAGAGCGAATACCTTTCGGTGCTTCTTGCTAAGCGCGGAGTTCGCCACGAAGTTCTAAATGCCAAGAACAATGCCCGCGAAGCGGCCATCATTGCTATGGCTGGACGCTTTGGGTCAATCACGGTTGCTACCAACATGGCTGGCCGTGGTACCGACATCATGCTCGGTGGAAACGCTGAGTTCCTAACTGTTGACTCTCTAAACTCCAAGGGACTAAGTCCTGAAGAAAACCCTGAAGAATACGAAGCTGCCTGGGCTCAGGAATTTGAGCGCATCAAGCAGGAAGTGGCCGTAGAAGCCGAGAAGGTTCTCTCCGTTGGTGGACTTTATGTCCTCGGTACCGAGCGTCACGAGTCTCGTCGTATTGACAACCAGCTACGTGGTCGTTCCGGTCGTCAGGGAGATGTTGGTGAATCTAGGTTCTACCTATCGCTAACCGATGATCTAATGCGCCTATTCAACTCAGGTGCTGCCTCTGCTTTGATGAATCGTGCCAGCGTTCCAGATGACACCGCAATTGAATCAAAGGTTGTTTCTCGTGCCATCGCTAGTGCTCAGTCACAGGTTGAAGGTCGAAACGCTGAAATCCGTAAGAACGTTTTGAAATACGACGATGTTCTAAACCGCCAGCGTGAGGCGATCTACGGTGACCGCCGCCACATTCTCGAAGGTGACGACATCCAAGGTCGAGTTGTGACTTTCCTTGAAGACACCATCAAGTACCTTGCTAATGCCGCAATGGAGTCCAAAGAAGATACCGATGCAATCCTGCAGGGTCTATGGACCGAGCTAAAGGCCATCTACCCAATCTCCATTGAGATTGATGAAGTGCTAGCTGAGGCTGGAAGCCGAAGCAAGCTAACAGCAGCATTCCTAGCGAGTGAAATCATTAGCGATGCCAAGATTCAGTACGCCAGAAGAGCCGAGTCACTGGGTGAGCAGGCAATGCGCGAGCTTGAAAGACGAGTTGTCTTGTCTGTGATTGACCGCAAGTGGAGAGATCACCTATACGAGATGGATTACCTGAAAGAGGGAATCGGTCTTCGTGCCATGGCTCAGCGTGACCCACTGGTTGAGTACCAGCGTGAAGGTTTCGTAATGTTCCAGCAGATGATGGGCTCGATTCGCGAAGAAGCCGTGACCTACCTATTCAACGTTGAGGTCAAGCTTGACCAGTCACCGGTTGATCAGATTAAACCGCAGGGCAACCTGACCTATAGCGCACCAGGGGCACCAGCTGAGGATGCTAAGCCGGTTCTAAACCAAGCTCCGGTTAACCGAGCTGCTGCAAGGAAGCAAGAGCAGGCAAATCGTAAGGCTGCTGGAAAGCAAGAAAAGGGCAGCTCCTTCTTCAAGGACTAAAGAAAGCCGATGTTGGTGGCTCTCCAACTGCCATTTTGACTCTCTAACCTAATTGTTACAGCCTTGGCTCTTTGCCGGTTCGATAGCAGAACTACCGATTCAATTACATCCTCGGCAGGGGATTGGTATCTAACCTTTACAACATCTGTTGGTTGAATTACAGGTTTTCTTCCAGCCTTCATCCTCGCCTGTGCCCCGGATGCTGCTCGAGCACGAAGTGATTCATAAACCTGCTCACTGACAATCCTTGAGAGCTGATCTACTGATCTAATCCCGGATAGAACCTCATTGATGGCCTTTGCCATACTCGCCAGAAACACACTCGGTGACTTTAGTGGAGCAGCCCTTGGAATTTCAGGACCGAACTCCAGGTGCCTTTGGCTCTCGTAGCCTCGTGAGTGAGTGGAACCGTCAATTTTTACTATATGTCTTCGCATGGTACCCCTTTCAACTTTTTACCCCCAATTGAGATTGTTTGAGACTAGAACTTCTGGAGAAGGATTTGTAAACAACAGCGAAGCTGTGGAAAAGAAAACTCCCGATGTCCCTATTGGTGGAAAATCACTAGATGAAATCAATAACAGCGATGGAATTACAAGAACTTCCCATTTCTTTTCTGGGATCCAAAATTGCTAGCTGCAACCTGGTCAGGTTGCAGCTTCTAAACGGAAGATGCCGAGAGCTGACAAGCCCAAAGCTCGGACGAGACTTCATAGCCGGGAAACTGGAAGATGGTAAATCACTTGGGGTTTTTCGGCGCAGCATTCTACGAAGTGTTGAGTTTGCTCTTGTGTCAGAGCAAAGAGCTCAAGCTCTGGAGTACACCAGGAGGGCCATCGGTGAGCTACTAACTAGTCAACTCTTTCCCACCCAGGCCAAACTTGGATATCTGGAGCACGACTCACCGCTGCAAAAAATTGGACTGGTTGGGGTCGCCAGGGGATTTTTGTTTACCGAGTACTACCAAAACCCAGCGATTCCAATTGCCTCTCTAGGCTCAATCGAACTGGATTGTGCATAACTTTCTACCCAAGGGTTTTCCCGTGGCCATACTTTGAGTCCTGACGTTTAGGAGGTATGGATTTTGAATTACAAAAATTCAGGCAGGAAGCGCCCATTGCAGCTGGCTTTATCGGCCGTGGCGATTGCAGGTTCTGTGGTCGGAGCATGGTTTGTCATTGAGAGCTCAAAGATCACTGAAGTTTACCTGGTCACAAACAGCGATCTTGCTTCGGGAACTGCACTTCTGGAAGGCGAGCTAGCAACTGCCGATCTGGCTCTATTTCAAATTGGGGCTTCATACCTCAAACCTGGTGAGCTACCCGAAGGTTCCTATTTGACCAGATCTATTTCTGCAGGAGAGGTAATTCCTAGAAACTCAGTGACTACCCAAGTACTGGATGATTTCTCAAACATCGTCTTGACTCCATCTGTTGAGCTAAGTGAAGCAATATCTCCAGGACACCGCGTATCGGTTTGGGCTAGTCCAGCCCTTGATTACCAAAGCTTCGGGGAGCCAACCATTGCCGCACTTGATGTTGAGGTGGTTGCAATTCGAGAACCAGAGGGCAGTTTTGCTCAAGCTGGTAATTCAGTGGAGTTAAGAGTTCCGATAGCTTCCATCCAATCGCTTCTTCGCGCAATGGCAAACGGTGACGCCATTGCCTTGATGGCATCGGGTTCAACCCTTGGAAACTAAATGCTTGAACGCCTAACAAAATCAATTAGTTCCCGTATTTCTCCTAAGAAGTCATTCTCACCAGTCGTAATCGCCGTCACTAGCCCGTACGGATCAACCGGCAAGACTACAGTTGCCATCAACATTGCGCTCGAGCTAGCGGCAGAGAGGGCAAGAGTTGTTCTGATTGATGCGGACACCCAGGGCCCGGCCGTAGCCAACCACTTCTTTCTGAGTGAGCAACCTGCGGGATTCGCAGCAGCTCACCGGATATCAACCCAGCAAAGATTCGATCTTGATCAGCTTGAGCGCTTGAGCTTCCAGTTTCAAAAAACTACTTTGCGAATAATGCCCGGAAGTCAAGACTTGCCAGGACAGGCAATTGACGAGGGCGCTATTGCGAAGCTTCTAGACACCGCCCGTGGCAGCTTCGACTTTACGGTTATTGACCTTGGCTGCCTAAGTGCAAGAACTGACTCCAAGCAGGAGCAGATAACCAGCACCATCATCGGCCTAGCTGACAGGACAGTTCTGGTTTGCCTCGCCGACCCGATAGGCATCTTCCGCCTACTAAGTTCTGAAGAGCTAGTTGCGAACCTGGCTAGTCCACCGGATCTGGTTATGAATCGGGTAAGAAACTCAGTGATTGCATCGGCACGCAAGGAAATTGGAATTACTCTTCAAAGGCTTAGTTCATTGGAGCCTAAAGCCTATTTGCCTGATGACCCACTTCACATCGACCAGGCAGTTCGAACCGGTGTTCCTGTCACGTCGCTGTCACGATCAGGTACTTTCCGGCAAGCTCTCACCGGCTTTGTTAGGGCCGAACTTCTAGGCCGCAAGGGAGCGCTTGATTCGAGGGTGGCTAAACTTGGGTGAGTGTCGACCCTATCCGAGCTAATTGCCAAACACGGCGAACCAAACAAAGCCAACATCGAGTGGTTGACGCTGTTACTTTCAGAGTGGCAATTGGCAGCCGACCTGCTTTTTGCAGACCTAGTCCTATGGGTTCCTTCCAAGCAAGGTGATTTCGTTGCGGTAGGTCACGCCAGACCATCTAGTGCCGCAACCATCTTCTTTCGCGACATCACTGGAGAAACCATAAAGAAAGAATGGCTACCTCTTGCCAAGCAAGCCTTCGAATCCGGCGAGATTGCAGTCCTAAAAACTTCTGACTCCACCGCAGGGCTTCCAACCAAACTGAGCGCAATTCCCGTTCGTCGGGGATCCATCTCGAATGAGTCGGGAACACCAATTGCACTTATAACTCGTCACACCAACATTGCCGATAGCAGAACTCCAAACAAGCTGCATATCAACTACGTCAACTGTGGGAATGAACTGCTCGGTATGGTTTCCGAAGGCAGCTTCCCAGATTTTTCAACCCCAACTGGTCCAAGACGAGGAGCTCCGCGAGCTAACGATGGTTTGCTAAGGCTCGATGTTGACGGGGTCGTCACCTTTGCAAGCCCGAATGGATTATCTGCCTTTAATCGCCTTGGAATCGTAGGCGAGCTAGAAGGAAAATCCCTTGCCGAGGCAGCCACCAAGATTGTCAAGAAACAGTCAACTGTTGATGAGTCACTTCCACTGGTACTAACTGGTAAAGCTCCCTGGCGAGCTGATCTTGAATCAACTAACTTGACTCTCTCCATTCGAGCAATTCCCCTTCTAAAAAAAGGAGCTCGAACCGGAGCGATTGTTTTGTGTCGAGAAATAACTGAGCTTCGCCGTCAAGAGCAAGAGCTACTAACTAAAGACGCCATTATTCGTGAGATTCATCACCGAGTAAAAAACAACTTGCAGACTGTGGCATCGGTGATGCGGATTCAAACTAGAAGATCAGACAACCCAGAAGTAAAGGATGCTCTCGAGCAGGCTATTCGTCGCGTATCCGCTATCGCGCTAGTTCACAACACGCTTGCCGAAGGATTCAGTGAAGAAGTTAACTTCGATGAGGTCTTTTCAGAGAGTATGCGATTAGTCGGCGAGTTAGCTTCAGAAAACTCCAAGACTCTAAAGCTTCGTATTGATGGCAAATTTGGAAAGATGAACAGCGATTTGGCAACACCTTTGGCGGTAGCCCTTACTGAGCTGGTGACCAACGCTGCAACCCACGGACTCGGCTCCCACGGAGGACTAATCTCAATCAACACCAAAAGAACCGCCAAGGCGCTCTCGATTGAGGTTGAGGATAACGGGGTTGGGCTAAAGAAAGACTCAATTGGTACCGGTCTTGGAACTCAGATCATCAAGACACTGATTGAGGGGGAGCTTCGCGGAAAGATCAGCTGGTTCTCGCCAAAAGAAGGCGGCACCAAGGTGGCCATCAACATACCTCTATAAAGAGGCAATCAAGGAATTAGCTAGCTCTGCGAGCTCTGGCGTACTTGCGCTTTAGGGACTTGCGTTCGTCTTCGCTAAGGCCTCCCCAGACACCGGTGTCCTGGTTTTCTTTGATGGCATATTCAAGGCACTGGCTGGTCACGTTGCACTCGCGGCAAACAGCTTTTGCTTGCTCAATCTGGTCAACCGCAGGACCGGTATTTCCAACTGGGAAAAATAGTTCTGGGTCTTCGTTTAGGCAACGAGCCTGGTTTAGCCACTGCATATCCATATGCTTTTATCCTTATTCTTGGTTCTAGGAACCAATACGACGGGCACTGAAAAATTCTTCAAACTTGATGGTTTGGTGCGAATCTTGTGATTTACGCTTGAAGCGCGACACATGTTCTACTCATATAATTCCATAGCCACCGCCTTTTGTAAATACCCAACTTTGTAAGGACTCATGAAAGCCTTTAGCCAAGCCCCTGTTTTAGTAAAACTTGTAGTTTCACTGTTGTTTATTGAGGCCCTGATAATTACTTTGGTTTTTTTCGCACTTTTACTTGAATTATTGTCAGGAAACGTGCTAAACATTTACGCCGAAATTTTCCTTATTGTTTTAGCAGCCGGCTCCATCGCCTGGGTGCTGCATTTTTCACTTGGAATTTTGCAGGGAAAACGTTGGGCTAGAAGTGCAGCATTTTTCTGGCAGCTACTTCAAGGTGTAGTTGGAGCCGGAGCACTCGCTGAGCAAAGTAGCAATAGATCAATTGGAATTTTCCTAGTTGTGCTTTCAGCAGTTGTTGCAATTTTGCTGTTCAACAAGAGATTTATTGCCGAGACTAATCGTGAAAACGACGGATCCTTCGGCTAAATTCCCAGCTGCTTGCGCAGGCTATCGACGTGACCGGTTGCCTTGACGTTGTATAGAGCAAGCTCTAGCTTTCCTTTTTCATCAACCACGAACGTTGATCTAAGGACACCCTCGTAGGTTCTTCCATACATACTCTTGGTGCCGTAGGCGCCATACTTTTTGTGAACGGCTAGGTCCTCGTCGGCCAAAAGTGCGAACTTGAGCTTGTGAGCAACCTGGAACTTGGCCATCTTGGCTTGGGTGTCAGGGGAGATTCCAAGAACTTCGTAGCCTGCTTTGTTTAGGGCTTTGAGGTTGGAATTGAAGTCCTCGGCCTCTTTGGTGCAGCCAGGGGTTAGAGCTGCTGGGAAGAAGTAGACGATGACCTTCTGGCCTTTGAAGCTAGAGAGCTTCACCTTGTTGCCATCGAAGTTCACCAGGGTGAAATCAGGAGCCTTGTCGCCGGTTTCTAGTTTCTTTAGCTCAGCCATTATTGCTCCTTGTGGTAAGTGTTGACTTGATTAAGTTCAGTCTAAGCCAGCTTTTTGTTGGGTTCTAGAGCTCTCTGGCTCCCGTCTAAGCTTGAATCATGTTGAAGCGCCTGGTGGAAATTTCCCGCCCTGTTCTATGGATCAACACCATCGGAACCACCGTGATGGCGATGTGGTTAGGCGGAGACCTCTGGAGATGGGACATCATCCCGTTTCTGATTTGGGTGACCTTTCCCTTTAACCTTTTGATCTACGGCATCAATGACATCTTCGATCAGGAAACTGACAACATCAACGCCCGAAAAGGCGGCATGGAAGGTGCCAAAATCAGCCCTTCTGAAGTAAAGCCAATCTTTATCGGGGTAGCGCTTACCAACATCCCATTTTTGATCTACTTCGCCTTTACGGTTCCAATTGCGGCCATGGGCTGGATTCTGGCGTATTCACTTTTCTTCTACTTCTACTCATCCCCGCCTTTTAGGTTCAAAGCCCGCCCGGTCTGGGATTCGGTATCTAACACCGACTACGCCTTCCCACTGGTATTCATTCCACTAGCGTTTGGCAACGAGCCGCTTTGGTTTGCAGCAATTGGTCTAATGGTTTGGTCAATGGCCAAACACACCTTCGATGCCGTGCAGGATATTCCGCAGGACAGTTTTGTTGGTATCAAGACCACAGCAGTTTGGCTTGGCACCAAAGGCAGCGCTTACTGGGTTGGCTTCTGGTGGCTAATTTCCACTGGGCTGTTTGCAATGGTCAACATTCCTGTTGCGATTGTGAACTTCGCGATAGCTGGCTACCTAACACTTGCGATCTTCAGAAATCCAGTTCCTGAAACAGGTCGAAAGCTTTACCGGCTTTCAATTGCCTTTCCATACATCGCAGGCGCGGTGGCTGGTGTTCAACTAGTTTCTGCGATGGTGCTAGGTCTTTATCCGTGAAACCAAGAAACATCATTGTTCTAGGTGCCGGTATCTCGGGACTTGCAACAGCTTCTCTTCTTGCTAAAGCCGGACACAAAGTAAAAGTCATTGAAGGTACCAGCTGGATTGGGGGCAAATCAAAACGCATTTTCGTTGATGGTCAGCGTATGGATACCGGTCCAGCCCTTGTCACCTTTCCTGGAGTGTGGCAAGAGTTCATTCGCCGCTATGACAACTTAGGGTCTGGTCCAAAAGCCAGCGAGATCGCACCAATCACCTTTGAGCCATTAGCTGAGGTGGGCGAGTACTTCTATAAAGGAGATAAGTGTCTGCTTCCTGTAGAGCCAGGAAACAAGTGGCACGAGCCTTGGGCAAGATTCGAAGCCGTGCACGGCAAGCTTGATAAAGAGATCACCACGCTTCTAACAAACACCTCAATGAGCCCCAAGGCAGTGCCGGCGGTTAGCAAGCTGGTTTCAAACTACGGAGTACGGCTAACTACCAAGAGCTACCTCGATGGGTTGAAGTGGCTACCGGAGGGGCTCAAAGAAGTCATCTCGATTCACACCTTGAACGCAGGCGTTGCCCCCGAGAGCACACTTGCCCTTTTTGCAACCATGCCTGCGGTTATGGCTACCCAAAAGGTTTTGGTTCCAGTTGGCGGAGTCAACGAGATTCCGTTGACACTTGAAAAACTCGCCCGTCATGCTGGGGTTGAAGTTTTCATGAATGAGAAGGTCACGGCCATTTCTAAAAACAAGGTCACAACAGCCAAGGGCGAATACCAAGCCGATCTTGTGATTGCGAGCCTTGATGCCAAAGTAACTGATCGCCTTTTGGGCAAGACCACAAACGAACTAGGCCGCAAGATGTCATGCTCGGGGGTTGCGATTTACGCTGTGCTAGATCACGACCTACCTGCAGGCACCAAGACTCACTCAGTGATCATGCCTGATGACCCGTCAGCACTGCACAAGTCCCTAGGGGCCAAGCAGCTGCCGAGTCAGTCGATGGTCTTTGTCAACTACTACAAGGCAGGACACATCTACCCAAACAGCAAGTCAACGGTAGCGGTATTGATAACCGCTCCTGCCGATGGCAAGCACTACGGCATCGAAAGCGACTTTGCTAAAGCAGAACTTGATCGAGTATCGAAGGTTATGGGCTTGCCAAAGAACATCAAAGCGTACTTTGGTTCGTTTGAGGTTTTGGATCCGGAGTATTTCTCCGGTTGGGGAGCAACCGGGGGAGCGCTCTATGGAGAAGCTCGAAAGATTTGGCAGTCTGGTCCGCTTCACACCCCAAGGCACTCATCAGTCTTGAGACCTTGGCTATGGCGAGTGGGAGCCTCCACACACCCCGGAGGGGGAATTCCAGCCGTGCTTGGTGGCAGTCTGATTGCCACAGAAAAGCTAATAAGAAGGCTCGCTCGCTAGTTTGGATGGGCCAAGCCCAAGTGGTATTCTTTAGAGCTGTTGCTCTATAGAGCAACAAATGCACCTCTAGCTCAATCGGCAGAGCAACTGACTCTTAATCAGTGGGTTCCGGGTTCAAGTCCCGGGGGGTGCACTGAAAATCCAGTTTCTTCTCACGAGAGCTGGATTTTCTTAATTTTGTAGGCGCGCTACTTTACTTGCGAAGATCCCCAACAACAATCAAACCATCACCCTTAGCCGGAGTGAACATCGCGGTCTTAGGAGGATTTAGCTTTACGCCTGAAGACGCTAGCTTCTTAGATCCTTCAAGGGTTCGGTATCCAATAACCGATTCACCATGTGCCTTCCCGATAGCCACAAGCTCAGCAAACTCGATTGGCTTACCAACCGGGGCGTAGGTCTCAATGCCGTTCACGCTAATGGATGCGCCATCGGCATCAAACAGATCATCAAACACCGGAGCCAGGGCGGGATTCTCAGACACCTGGGCAATTAGCAAAGCGGCAAGGTTATCGCTGACCACCATGTCATCAACTGCAGCAACGCGAGCAAGCTCAGCCTTGCGGCTGTCTAGAATCTCAGCCACCAGTCTGGTTGGCTCAACACCGTTGCCTTTGGCCTCAAATAGCTGGTTCATCTGAAGCATTGTGAGCATGGTCTGAGAGTCGGCTTCAGCTTCGCTGATTGCCTCGCGGTAGCCAAGAATTACAACTTCGTTGTATTTCTTAGCCGAAGCTGCCTTGATCAAATCATCAATGTCTCCCGATACGGATGCAAAGGTGACCTTGATGTTCTTGCCGAACTTGAGGGCCTTGAGCTCAGCTGGGTCAACATGGCGCGACTCAGCAACGATGTGAACGGTGGAGCCAGTTGGTAGGAACTGTGCTAGCTCAGTGACAACTGCTCGTCCCATGGAAGACCAACCAATAAACAGCAGGTGCTCAGGCTTTGATTTGCCAGACGCTTTTTTGACAACCTTTTTGGCTGAGCTGTCCTTGCGAGCACCCGAATACACGATCTTGTCATCGTCAAGTGCGATGGCAATCACCTTAGTTCCAGCTGGAATCTTGGTTGAAGCTGCTGGGTTCAACATTGCAGCACCACTTGGATCAACTAGCCCGATAACGGATGACTCGTTGAAGCTCAGTAGGGCCTCTCCATAGGTCTTTCCAACTAGTTCTGGGATGGCGGAGATGTAAATCTCATCCCCAGCAAAATCAAGTAAGTCCAGGGTGACTGCAGCAAGACCAGGCTGTCTCGAAGCTTGGGCAGTCACTCGAGCAATCACGTTTTGCGACCTGACGGCGATTACCTGGCCGTTAGTTGCTGTACTGATTGCCTCAGCTGTGTTCTCGTCATCTAGCTCAGCAATAATTCGGGTGGCAGTATTCGCGTTTACAGATTTCACTGCAAGAACCGTAGAGACGATGTTGGCATCTCCCGACTCGTCCGCATCCAAGATGATGATCGACTTAGCGCTAGAAACGTTGGCGCGCTTTAGGTCCTCAGGGTTTGTGACATCACCGGTTCTGGTGATGACCTTTAGCTTTCCAAGGTTTGGAACTCTTGAACGAATCTCGGCGTCCATGACAGCTCTGGC
>JBIJAI010000017.1:0-24618 GCA_044345815.1 Rhodoluna sp.
GGCTGGTTGTTGGATGGGAAAGCTTCTCCCGCAACTCCACCGGAGGCGCCTCTGAATACGGACAGGCTAGCTGCCTCAGCATTTGTGACCTTTAGAACATTCGACTCGAGCGAATTAATGCCGTTGTAGCTAAAGGTCAGCTTGTAGCTAACAGCTGGGGCACCCAGCTGGCTTGGAGTTCCAACCAAACGAACGCCTGCGAACCTTGCAACACCGTTAGAGATTGTTGCGCTCTCGGATCCTTCGGAAAGGCTTCCGTTAGCACCGGTGGTGATCGCAACACTTACGCTGCCACTGGCACCGCGTGCTACATAGCCATCGGCATCACGCAAGGTAACTTGTGGCTGGTTGGTAAGAAGCGCACCTGTCTCCATCCAATCGGAGCCAACAGCACTGGATGGTTGGTCCTCATCTGCAATTGTGATACTTGCAACAGCGCCTGGCAGCACCTCGAATTGTGCGGAGGTAATGGTGAACGAACCAATTGTGAACTTCAAGAAGTAGTCATCGCCTGGAGCAACTGGCAGCTCTAGTCCAGTAAAGGTTGCAACACCCGAACTGGCTCGCACTGCAGTCAGGGTAAGAGTTGATCCACCAGTAGCCAGTGCTCGGCTAAGGCCCTTGTAAAGCTGAACTGAAACATTGGTGGTTGAGTCAACTGGAACCGGGTTGTCATACTGATCCAGCAGCTGAACACTTATGTCGTTATCGAATTCTTCTCGAGTCAGTACTGTTCCAGGCTGCTGGATTATTGAAAGCTTGACCGAGGTGCCGGCGGTTAGATCAATAGTCTGTGTAGCTTCGAGCGGTGTTCCTGCTGGGTACTGAGTTGTGTAGCGAATAACCAATCCATTGGCTGCGCTTCCTTGGATACCAAGATCGCCGAATGAGACCACACCGCCGCTTGCCGAAACAGCCGAGGTTCCAACCAAAGTGCGGCCTGCAACCGTAGCGGTGACTCGAAGAGTAGAGTCCGCGACTAAGTTATCCGAGTTGTCTCGAACCTCTAGCTCTGGCTGAGTATCGAAGGCCACTCCAGCCCTGGCGCCGTCTGCTTCTTCGGTGACAACAATTTGCGATGGCAGACCGAAGGTTAGAGGAGTCGGAGCCGAACTGATTCGAGAATCATTGGTAAATGGTGTGCCCGAAACAGATCCACTGATTCGGATCACGTAGTCGGAAACCTTACCCTTTAGCCTGAAGTTGGTAAGGGTGACCACTTCTGATCCAGCGCTAGTTGTTGCACTTTCCCCACTGATGGCGGTTATGAAGTTAGCGTTTGATCCGATAACCGAGGCGGTCACAGTAACACTCGGCCCGGAAGTCACAGCGTTGTTGTAAGCATCGAGAACTCGAACCGAAGGTGCGACTCCAACCACGAGATCGTTTCTCATCGATCCTGGCTGAGTGACCCAAGCCAGCTTGCTCGCAGCAGCATGTGTGATGGTGAATGAGTTAGAAAAAACTTCTCGAGTGTCATCACTGAATCGGATCTTGTGATCTCCAGCAAGGGTGTAGTTCAGGGCACCAAAGTCAGCTACACCGTTGACCACCCGAACCGTAGTTGTGCTGACACCCCTGGAGGACACATCACCTGAAGCAACCAGTGTTGCTGTGACATCGGTTGTTGAATCTGACAGAACTACGTTCTCGTAAGCATCAACCAGCTTGAGTTCAACATCACTGGCGAAGCCGGCACCGGCTACGGCATTTGCTGGGCCAGTCGTGATCTTAAGAGCTGAAACATTTCCGGCTACCAGCTGGATTGACTGAGATGCGGTTGCTAGCGAACCTGCGGCGTAGCGAATTGTGTAGTTCCCGACTTCACCATTGAGTCTCAGGTCGGTAAAGGTTGCAACACCACCGGAGGCGGTTATGTCGGCATCTCCTGCAATCACGACAGGCTCGGGTGAGCTCAAACCAGTCAAGCTTGCAACCACAGTTTGGGTAGAGGCAGCACCGGTGGTGACCAAGTTGTTGTCCTGGTCAAGGATTCGAATAACTGGCTGGGTGCCAAAGACAAGTCCAGCCCTAGCGGTGGTGGCTGAAGTTGCAATAGCAACCTTGGTTGCTGCACCGTGGCTTAGATCGATCACCTGGGTGATATCAGCTAGGCCAGTTGAGGAGTAAGTCAAGCGGTACTGACCGACCTGACCGTTTAGTCCAAGACCGTTGAAGCTAACTACACCAAGGGTTGGAGTTCTTGAAGCGGTTCCCGATAGCGCCGCTGTGGCTGAGCCAACCGGAGTGACCGCAACGCTTACGTTAGCCGAAGAAGTAGTAACCGTGTTTCCAGAAATGTCACGGATAGCAACTACCGGGGTGGTGGAGATTCCAGCTCGGTTAACTGCTCCGGTAGCGGAGGTTGTCAAGACTATTTCTGTTGCTACACCGGCCGAAACGTTTACAACGCTAGTTGTTGAGTTCAGTGACAAGCTAGCAACAGTTGCTGAAACGTTCTTGTTTCCGGTAGTTCCCAAGAACTTAAGTCCTGGGAAAGTTGCAATACCTGAAGCGGCATTTCTAACCAGGGTTCCAGTTAGTTCAGTCGATGAACCAGCCAACGAGACCGAAGGTGTTCCAGTAGTGATTAAGTTTCCATCAGCGTCTTCGATTCGAACTACAACATCTGAAATTCCTTGGTTGTTTACGGCACTTGATGTAACCGCAAGCTCAACCGATGTAGCAGCACCGTGAGTGAGCTGGATTGACTGGGTGCCCGGGGTTAGAGCACCAGATGAGAAGCTCAAGGTGTAGCTGCCAACTTCACCGACCAGTGCCAGATCGTTGAAGTATGCAACCGCTGAACCGGAAAGAACTCTGGATGTAGTTCCAGAAAGTACTGCTCCGGAAACAGGCGAAGCCAGCGTCACGGTTCCACTGAAGTTGGTAACTGGGTTTCCAGAGACGTCTTGAACTGTGACTGCCGGCTGGGTCGTGAAGTTCTCTCGGTTCACAGCGCCGGTGGCTTCAGTAGTCACAACCAGCTTCGTTGCATCACCAAAGCTCAACTGAACCGGTCTGGTTGTAGTCAAAGAAACCGGAGTGCCAATCGATGCGCTTAGAGTCTTTGTCCCTGTTAGACCAACAAACTTCAGCCCTGGGAAGCTAACTTGACCTGAAGACAAGTTTCTAACTGCAGTTCCAGAGATTGTGGCACCGGAAATACTCAAAGTAATTTCTGGGGTGCCGGTTGTGACCAAGTTTCCGTCGGCATCCTTCAGACGAACAACAACATCCGTGGAAATCTCCCTGGCGTTGTCAGCAGTTGATGGCGCTACAAGTTCAAGAGTGGTCGCGCTTCCGTGAGCCAAGGATATGGTCTGGGTAGCGTCGGTCAAACCGGCAGCTGAGTAGGTAAGGGTGTAGGTGCCCAAGGTTCCGCTTAGTTCAAGATCTGTAAAGGCTGCGGTTGAACCAGAGGCGGCCCTGGTTGTAGTTCCAGTTAGCGTTGCACCGACCGGGCTTACCGCAACCGAAATGTTGTTGTTGAAGTTATCAACCTCGTTGCCCGAAACATCCAGTGCTCGGATTGAAGGCTGAGTTGTAAAGGCTGTTCGGTTCACAGCACCACTTGCAGCGGTGACGATTTCGAGCTTGGTTGCGGTTCCGTAAGTTAGCTCGATATCTACCCCGGCGCTGAATGAACTTGGAGTAGATACAGAGGCTGTAAATCGCTTTGTTCCTTCGGTTCCGGTTAGGGCCAATCCAGGGAAGGTGGCAATTCCTGACTCAGCGTTCCTGATTGCCGTTCCAGAAAGTGCGGCACCGGAGACGCTCAAGCTCACCTGATCGGTGGAGCTTGTGACCAAGTTGTTGTCAGCGTCACGGACTCTAACCACAACTGCCGAGGCAAGTTCTTGTGCGTTCGCGCTTGAAGCTGGAGCTTCAACCAGCAGGTTGGTCGCAGTTCCGTGAGTTAGGTCAATACTCTGAGTGATCGAAGGCAAAGAACCGGAGGAGTAGGTCAGGGTGTAGGTCCCGACGGTTCCATTTAGCTTGATGCCACTAAATGCCACAACACCAGAAGAAGTGGTCGTTCTGCTCAAGGTTCCAGTTAGCGCAGCCCCACTTGGAGATACCGCAACTGAAACTTGGTCAGCGTAGTTCTCGACCAAGTTTCCAGATACATCTAGTAAGCGAATTGTTGCTTGGGTTGCAATTACCTGGCGGTTGACAGCGCCAGTTGCTGCAATTGAAAGGCTCAACTGGGTGGCACTACCGTGTCCTAGCTGAACAGTTTTAGTTTCGGTGATGCTACTTGGCGAGCTAATGGTTGCCGTTAGCACCTTGGGGCCCGCAACTCCTGTTAGCTTCAGCCCTGGGAAGGTAGCCTCACCCGCAACGGCTGATCTGGAGGTAGTTCCCGTGATGACGGCATCGGCTGCAGTAATCACAACACTTTGAGTTGACTGCGATCCGGTTGTAACTGTGTTTTGGTCCTCATCGAGAATTCGAACCACCATCGAGGACGCGAAGTTGGTGGCATTAGCCGCCGAAGCTGAACCAGTGATGGCAAGTGAGTGAGCCGAACCGTGGGTCAGAGTTATCGACTGGGTGGCGGAAGTTAGAACACCGGTAGCGAAGGTAAGGGTGTAGTTGCCAACCTTACCGTTTAGCTTTAGATCGGTAAAGGTTGCAGTTGGTGTACCACTTAGGTCGCGGACCAGTGTTCCTGTGAACTCAGTCAGGGTGTTAGAACCAGCTGAAACAGCAGATACGGTGACTCGGCCAACGAAGTTGCTAACCGGGTTTCCAGATACGTCTTGAACGGATACAACCGGTTGGGTTGTGAAGTTCGCTCTGTTCACGGCTCCGCTAGCAGCGGTTGTGACAACAACCTTGGTTGCGCTTCCGTGGTTCAAAGTTATGGTCTCGGTGTCGGTAAGCGAGATCGGGCTTGCAACCGACACCGTAAAGGTCTTTGTTCCTGCCAGACCAATAATCTTCAGATCACTGAATGACACTGTTCCGTCGGCGGCGTTTCTGACCGTGTTTCCTGAGAACGTAGCGCCGGCGATTGTCAGTGTCACTTCCGGAGTCCCAGTTGTGATCAAGTTTCCATCGACATCCTTGATGTCCACATCGATTGCGGTTCCCAGAGTTTGAGAGTTGCTTGCACTCGAAGGTGAGGAGATCGACAAGTAGTTAGCTGAGCCGTGAGCCAAGGTAATTAACTGGCTCGGAGCAGTCAGAGTGCTGTGAGTAAAGGTAAGTGTGTAATCTCCGACGTCACCATTTAGGCCAAGTCCTGTGAAGGTAGCGGTTGGAGAACCGTTGAGATCGCGGTACGCAGTGCCTGAAATCACTGCACTATTCGATCCTGAGCTAGAAACTGCAACCGAGACTCTTCCAACAAAGTCGCTGACCGGGTTACCGGATACGTCCCTAACGGAAATCACCGGCTGGGTAGTAAACGCACTTCGGTTCACAGCACCGGTTGCCGAGGTGGTCAGCACTAGCTGGGTGGCTTGACCGTGGGCCAGATCAATGTCTCTAATGCCAGTGATTGTCACTGGTGAAGAAATCGTTGCCGTAAGGCGTTTAGTTCCAGCGGTTGCCGTCAGAGTCAAGTTGCTAAATGTTGCAATACCGGCGGCGGCATTAACACTCGGGGTTCCAGAGAGGGTGGCGCCCCATGCAGTAAGAGCAATTTGTTGCTCAGACTGTGAACCAGTGGTCACACGGTTATCGTTAGCGTCTTGAATCTCGGCCACAATGTTGGTGGCAATTGTTCTGGCGTTGGATGCCGTGGTTGCACCAGTAAGAACAACCTTTGCAGCCACACCGTGAGTCAGGGTAACTCTCTGAGTGGTGGAGGAAACTCCAGTAGCACCAAAGGTGAGATCGTATTGGCCAACTGTTCCGTCTAAACGCAGGTTAGTAAAGGTTGCAATTCCTGAGCCAAAGGATCTGGTCAAGGTTCCAGTAATCGTGGCGCTACCGCCACCGCCAACACGAGTTGCTGTGACCGAAACCTGGGGGCTGAAGTTTGTGACCGTGTTACCCGAGGAGTCCTGGGCGGTAATATCTGGCTGAGTTGAGAATGCGACTCTGTTCACGAATCCAGAAGCTTGAGTTGAGATTACTAGGCGAGTTGCGGTACCGAAGCCAAGAGTTACATCTCTTGTCGCGGTGATTGTAGATGGGGAGGCAATGCTTGCCGTTAGAACTTTGGTGCCAATTTCACCCAGCATCCTGAGGTTAGTAAAAGTGGCGCGACCAGCTGTTGCACTTATCGCCCTAGTACCAGTCAATGTTGTTGTCGCTGAGATCGATATCGTCTGAGTGGACTGAGTTCCGCTGGTCACAACGTTGGCATCTAGGTCAACAATTTCAACAATTACGTTCGAGTCAAAGTCTCTATCGTTGGCGGCGGTTGCAGGTGCAGACAATGTCAGTGCGGCTGCGGCACCATGAGTTAAGCGAACGGTGTGAGTGGTAGAGGCCAGGCCAGCCGATTCAAAGGTAAGTGTGTATGTGTCCGCTTTGCCCTTGAGAGCTAGATCAGAGAATGTTGTTGTACCCACAAGGTTCGGAGTTGTCCTTGATCTTGTGCCGTCCAAGGTCACTGACTGCAACAGATCCCGGCCGGTTGAAGCTGTGACGGTTATCTGTTTCTGAACTAGAACCTTATTGCTGTAATCATCTTCGAGTGAAACTTCGATTCCGGCCAAAGTCGCGCGGTTAGCAACAGTTTGGCTTGAGGAACCCAAGACAATCTTGGTTGCATCTCCAGCATTAAGTGTGAAGTTCTCTTGGTCAGTGACGGTCACCACTGTGCCGGCACTGTTGGTGTAAGTCACACTGAAGATAAGTGTGTAGGTGTTGTTTGGCACGACGGTTCCCGCAACAATTAGGTCAGGGAATCTTGCAACACCATCTGTCGTCGGGGCTACGGCGCCCGAGATTATGCGGCCAGTTGTGCCGCTAATGGTTATCGATACCGTGGCATTTTTGTGCGTGCCAGTTGTGATTGGGTTATTGCTGCTATCCAAAAGCAACACTTCAGGAGCAAGCCCCTTCTGGCCAGCCTTTATAACGCTCAAAGCAAGAGATGCATCAAGACTGGTTGGTTCACCGGCCGCAATCATGTAGTTGATGCGAACTGAAGTTGCGCCAGTCTGAGAATCAGCTAGAAGAGTTCCATCGGAACGCTCCGCGGTATATGAAATGCCTACGAGTCCGGTACCACCCATGACTCGAAGGTTTGTGAAAGTGTGAGTGGAGCCGCCTCGGACGGCTATCGCGCCATCCAGAGATCTGACTACACCGTCGCTAGGAACAGAAACTAGTGTCGCCCTAACAACAAAGTTAGAGGCAGACAAGTTGTTTGAGGCTAGAGGGTTGTTGAACTTGTCTTGAATTACAACCGCAGGAGGCGGTGGATTGAAGGTAACCGCCATGAACGCGTCGACCGTGTTGGTTCGATCTACGTTGCTCAAGACAAATTTTGTTGCAAAACCAAACTCTGGATCGATTCCATCCACCACTGCAACGTTGTAGTTGGCAGATTGATTGAAGGTCACCCCGCCTGCGTTGAGAGCAATTACCGAAGGGGTGCCTCCGGTTCCGGGGAAGCTGATTGTTCCGCCGGCGTCAATACCGAGGTTGGCTACCGTGATCACTACGGTCGAGCCAGCGCTGACGTTAGCGTTGGAGCGAATTGCAAGATTCTGCGCTTTGCCAGTCAAGTTCAAGTTGCTGTTGATGATTACGTTGCCGGTTCGATCCCTGTCACCTAAGCGAAGAGTTGTGGTGCTGATGTGGGTCTCTAGTTCACTTGCAGTTAGGAGCATGGTGGAAGCATTTGTGCCTCCAACCCGTATACCCGTTCCGGAAACCCTAGGCTCCAACAACACAATTCCGTTGTTGCTTGCCCGCACAGCAGCCGAAAGGGCAATTGAACTATCGGCAAGTATTCGGATTGTGCTCCCCGAAGATGTTGCGGACAAAGTAGCTGACGAGCTGGCCTGAGTGAAGGAACCCCCCGAATAGGTGATGTTTCCGGTGCTGCTAACTGCTGCTCCAGCGGTAACTGCTGATGTGTTGGCATCGGAACCGACAACCAACCCACCGACATTAACTGTGGAGCTAGCGGTTGGGAAAGTCACGGCCGCCCCGAAGCTTGATGAACTTGGAACCATGGAGACAATTCCGGCTGTTTGTAGGGTAATGCCTAGAGTCGTATCTTGGCGATTGCCTCGTATTGTGAGATCTCCGCCAGGAGTCCCGGAAATATTTCTAAACGTGAATGGTCGAGAGGCTCCCCCAAGAGAAACATCGTCGTCACCAGAATCAATGACTGTTCTGCCGTTCTTGGTCTCAATGATTATGTTTGCTAACCAAACACCTTCGCGAGTACCAGATGTGACTGAGGTGTTTCCCGTGATGTTGATGCCGGCCTTTTCTCCGGTAGCACGAATAGTGGTCAAACCGGTGCCCGAAGGTGGTCCAATAAATGCAGATGTAGACCCTCTTGAGGATGCCGTTATCTCGATAGCCGGTGTGTAGTCGGTAAATTCATTCGTCGCTTCAATTACAGTCGCTATGTTGGTAGCAGTGTAAGTCTCAACGCCACCTGCAGAAGTGGAACTGCTTTGCGTTGTGCCACGGATGAGAATTTGACCGCCTCGCAAATCCGAGCCCGGCAAAATCTTAACTCCGGAATAGGCGCTTGAGTTTTGGGTTGTGTACTCGCCGGAAATACTGATGGTGCCGTTACCAGATCTCATCACCACAGCACTGGCTACGACGCTAGTGCCTAGAGAGACCCCATGGGCTCCGCTGTTAGTAGCAAAGCCTGCTGGCCTGGTTGAGTCAGCAGTAGAAGCGGGATTACCTCCGATAGTGATATCAGCGCCCGCGGAAACCCCAGACTGAGTTGTGTTCAGCTGAGTCCAGTTACCAAGAGCCACGCCGCCATTTGCACCGGTGGTCCAGAGCGTGATTGGACCTCCGGCCGTTGCAAATAGTCTTGGGATTTCTGCGCTTGTGCCAGCGTTTGAAGAAATACGCCCAACCGACTTCACCAGAATTCCTTGGGATCCAGAGGAGATGTTTCCATTAAGCGCTGTGGTATCCCCGGAATCAATCGATACTGCGCCCGCGGATGTAAAGGTACCGGAGCCTGCATATGTACCTCGAGATGTGATTGCTATATTTGCACCATTTGTTGTGTCAATGCCTGCATCGAAGATTAGGTCTCCCGCATTAATTGCGACACCACCCTGAGTCAAGATTGAACTTCTTCCCGCATAGGTGATATGACTTGATGTGGATGGACCACCCAGCGTGAAGTTACTCATCCGAGTTGGAGTGGAGAATCGTCCGAATTTCCAGTTAGTTGCTGTTTGCGCTCGGGTGAAGCTCGTCGCCGTTGAGACAATTCCATTGGTTACTGTTGCAGGCAGAATGGAAAAACTTCCTGAAGTGTTAACTACAGTTCCGTACCCGCCTTCCCACGAATAGACGCTGGATACATTGAATTGCACATCCGAGGATGAACTTGTGAAGTCAGCCGTCACACCGCCAGGGGTGGTAATTGTGCCTCCGCCTGAGGTGCCGGTGCCAGAAACCGCCCAAGCACCAAATCTGGCAAGTGATGCATTGTTGCCTGTCCAACCCGTTGACAGTCCAGGAGTTGTTCCATTCCCATTTCCAATACCGTTAACGGTAATTGGGCCGCTACTAGCCAGCACGTCTGCATACTCAAGATCTACACCCCAACCGTCGCCACCGGTGCAGGAAGTTGAAGTGCTTCCTAAACCTGTAAGAGTGATTCCTCCCCCTGGGCTTGTAGCTAGGATTTGAGTGCCTTGGTAGCCTCTAGTGCCGCTCAGGACACCATGCCAGTATGCGGTTATTCCGCGCGAACATGCAGCGCCAGACTGTGAATCCGAGTACAGGGTGATTGCATCGGAAGTTGTGGCATTAGAAGTAATCATGACCGGATTCGAGTCGTTCCCGTTGTTCAGAGTTATACCCTGACTCCAGTTGGTCGAACCCGGCAATGCCCTCGCCCACATTGCAATACGTCCAGTGCCGGAGTCTATTCTCACGCCAGGATTGAGCAAGATATGCCCGTTATCGCTGGAACTTGTTGGGCCTTGAGCTCCAGCGATGAATATGTCTCCTCCGGAGGAGTTAAGAAGCGTGTTTGCACCAGAGTTAAAGAAAACACCAATTCTCCATGCATCACTGTTGTTATGGCCGACGGCATATCCATCTGGCAATCCGTCGTTAGCAACTACACTGCTCCACTTACCTCTTGAAGTCGTGATTGAGGCGTCAGCGCCGCCGTCATCCAACCCTCCCGCCAACCAAATTTTTCCTCCGCCGGTTACAATTGAGGCGTTGGAATTGACGTAAATAGTCGAGTTAATCGATGTGGTCCCGGCGACTTTGCCTGACGCGGTCCATATGACGACATTGCCACCGGAGGTAGTCAATTTTCTGGAGGACTCTATTTTGGTCCAACCAGTCGTTTTTATCCGGATCTCACGGTTGGTTCCGCCAGTAGCAGTTAGGTTTGCGTCGATTGTGGCGTTAGATCCATAAATACCAATTGATCCAGCAGAGGATGAGACGGATGTTGATTGGCTAATCGCCGCGCCATAAAGCGTGTAATCTCCAACGATCCCAATTGCGCCACCAGAGACCGTGACGGCCCTTTGGTTCGTTGACTTTCCAATCCTTAGACTTGAGTTCCCTGTAAAGGTGTGATTCAAGATAGTGGTGTCAACAGAAAATTGATCCGCACTGGATTCAATCACCACTGGCCCGGTCGTCCTTATCCTTACTCCAGCCGAACTCTCCCAGTACCTATTTCCGATCAAAGTAATTGAGCTGCTTGATGTCGGGCCTGAAGTAATGGCGCCAAGATCTGTGGTTTTAGAGTCGTGTCCCAGAACCAGCCCATGCGAAGACCCTGCAGTTATTCGGATGTCACCACTTGAGGACAATACTTTTGCCAGGTCGAAGTAAACACCCCAAACACTTGATGGAGCATTTCCTGCGATGGTTATGTTTCCCGAATTTGATGAAATGTTAGAATCGCCTGCGAAGTATGCACCCCAGTCCGCGGAGGCATTTCCAGTCAACGTGATTGCTCCAGTGTTTGTTTTTACACTTCCGGCTAGGAAATACAGACCTCCGGCAGTGCTTGCTTGAGTTCCGCCGGTTATCGAAACAGCTCCTCCGGTCGATTCCACCAAAGCCTGCATAGTTGCTCTAGCGCTTCCGCTAATCGTGACATTTGCTGCAGCCACAATTGGCCCAGTTGGATTGACCGTGGTTCCACCACTAATGGTCAATGTACCGGCGGAAGTTAAGGCCCCTCCTCCGGAATAACCAGCGGTAGGTGAGATAGTTATGTTGCCTAAGTTCGTTGTGGTTTGGGCTGCAGTTACAGAAATTGTCGGGCTCGAGATAATCAAATTACCGGCAGCATTTGTTGTCGCAGACACTGTTGCCGTACCTGTTGTGTTCCGAATCTCGACGACGCCTCGCGAAGTGATTGGCGCAGCACTCGTCATTCCGGTTGAAGATGTCAGACGGACAGTTCCGGCGCTTATTGTTCCTGTACCCGTTGTGTTCACAGTTGAGGCAGCGCTAGTGATAGAGACCTCTTGAGCAGCCGTGAGGTTAGATGTGCCCTTGGTGTAAGTGGCGCTGGCTCCAGAAATGGACAAAGTCACGTTTCCAGTTGACGAGGTGACGTTGGCATTCTGGATAAGTGATCCAGTCGAGGTGTAAGTGACGTTGCCACCAGCCAGGACAGCGCCGGTAACCGTAACTCCAGCGGCAGTCACGGCCGCTGTGGTTCCGGCCGTTAGTGTTCCAGCACCAGAGTAAGCACCACCAACGCTGAAGGCAATAGAGCCAGTGGTTGCCTGGACGTTTCCGGTTACGACAGTGGTGGCACTTCCAGTTGTGGTGATCTGGATGTTTCCCGAGGAGGAGTTTATGTTGGCGCCAGAGTTTGTGAAGTTACCTGAACCCGAAATAGCGATGTTGCCACTTGCACTTATGGCAGCAGTGGGGCCTACAGTGCTACCGCCGCCGATTGTAAGTGTTCCTGCCGAAGTCAAAGTTCCTGAACCGGTGTATGTACCGGAAGGTGTGACTGTTATGTTTCCCGAACCAGTGGTGGTTTGGCTCCCGTTTACAGCAATGTTGCCGCCGATAAAGTTTATGTTTCCTGCAACAGTTGGAGTCGCGGCGACTGTTAGAGCAGCAGTGTTATTTGTCTTTCCTATCGTTAGACCGCTGTTTCCTGTGAACGCCCAGGTGGTGTCAAATGTTTGAGCTTCGGTAAATGAAGTTGAGAAAGGTTCAATCGCAACCGCGCCGCTTGTTTTGACAATCGCAACGCCTGAGTTGTTGTTTGCTGTTTGTTCCTTAAATTTTCCTCCAATAATTGTGATGTTGGAGGTGGAGCTACTTGCGCTGTCAGCACCAAATACAAGTTGCTTGCTGTTGGTTGCACTTGGTGTGGCAAGATCTAGTCCAGTTGGTCCAAAGTCTGCGCGGATTCTTCCGCTGCTTGCTAAAAATTGGAAACCGGCTGAGTTATCTATCGCATAAACTCCTGAGTTTGTAGAAGATATTGAAACGCTTAAGTCTCCTCCGCCAGAGGCAATGAATTTGTGCGTTGGCCTGTGGCTTTGGCTCTGAACTGGCGCTGCGCTGCCACTTGCAGTGCGCTGTTCAACAGTGAAAGAGATGGCGGGTACCGTGTCGCTTGCCACAGCCGCCGATTGAATAGTCAAGTTACCCCACGATTCAAATGTGTTTTCGCCAGTTTGTGCGCCAATAAAGTTCAAGTCTTGTCGGCCAGTGCCTGAGTCAATAAGTGTGTTGGCTGTGCTGGATGTTTGGCCGCGATAGGCAAAATGACCTAGTGAACCAGCTTGACCGTACATCCGAATCTGGCCACCGCCAGAAAGAAGCTGCACACCGGAACTAGTATCGGAGGTTCCCATCCAAATACCTGAGTCGGCGTTGTTTGAGAATGCGTGACCATTGGGGAATCCATTCGCGTCTGTGCTCGAGGAGCCGGCCAAAATTATGGCTCCGCCATTTGTTGACACCGTGAGACCGTTATTCACGCGGATCACTCCATCGCCACTTTGACTAGCGGCGTTCTGCGTTGCTCCTGAGCGAGACCAAAGGACAGCGGCACCACCGTTTGTGGTCAAGTTAGCGTTCAGATAAACATGCCTGGAAGCCTTAAGGACTACTCGACCGTTGGTTGAAGAATTTGCAACGATTGCGCCACCGATGGTCACATCACCCGAAGTCGAAGTTGCTTGAATTCCATTAGGGCCAGTAGCTGTCACAGCGGCTGAAGTTGTGACTGAAGCTCCAGATAGCATCACACTGGGTGCGGTTTGTGCTCCAGATACCTGCACGTCTGCTGAAGATGTCACAGACACTGGCGAGGCAAAAGTGTTCGATGCACCAAGTTGGATTCGGCGATCGGATGTAATGGTGATTGAAGATGAGCCGGCATTGAGGTCGGCGTAAGCGATGTAGACACCTTGGTGTCCGACATAAGTTCCAGCAGTTGTCCCTGTAATTGTAACGCCACCGGTTGTGACCAGTTTCGGTATGTCATTGGCATCCGTCGCGTTAGCTCCGATTCCCACTCCGTAGTTAAGCCCGCCCGCGGGAACTGTGTCACTCGAGGTCCTTCCGTTTAACTCAACTGATCCAGAGCCAGTGTTTATCTCACCGCATTCCCAGGCAATTCCGTACAGCGAACTTGCACTGGCAGTATTTGCATCTCCATAGATACGCAGGTTTCCGCCAGCAGTTCGAATCAGTTTTAGGTTTGGGAGGTTTTGACCTACTCCCAGCTCAACCCCCCACCAGGCCCCTGTAAAGGCGTTGTTGGACTGCGCGTAGCCACTTGGAATTGTTAGGCCGTTCCAAGTTGTCGGTTGGGATCCTCCGCCCATCGCAAGGTGTCCTCCGTTGGTATCGATTAGGTAGCCAGCTGAAATAGCTTGTGTATCGATCACACCACCGTTTGTGGCGTCGGAGTCGCTCCAAAGAATCACGTTTAGTTTCGAGGAGGTGGAGGCAATTCCGTTTTGAATCATAGTCACGTTCTTGCTCGTTCTAATGGTGATAGTTCTATCTGGGCCAGCTGTCTTAGTTACAGGGGTTTGGAAGATAACTGAACCGTTTTCTCCGGTGGTATCTGAACTCGACCCCAGTGCTTCAATAGTGACGTCTCGAGCGGCAAGTTCACTAGCGAGCGCAGACGCCTGAATGTTCGAGGTGCCTGGCGATGGAGAAATCCAGAAGCCGTCAATAAATGAACCGTTCGAATTGGCGCTGGTGCTAATGGTTACAGCTGTTGGCAAAAATGTGGGTGTGACCGAAAGACTGGTTCCGACAAACTCCTCTGCAGTTACGGTCAGGGTCTGAGCGGTGCTAATCCCAGCCTGGAAACCGATATTTGCAAAAGTTGCAACACCTTCGCGGGAAGTTGTGGTTGTGGTAGTGATGTTCGTAGTGACCCCGCCAATAGTTTGCTGAAGCACACCGCTTGCGGCGGTAATGGTCACTTGTCGATTAGCGGCTGAACTTGAGTAGTTGGTTCCGTCGGGGTTCTTTAATTGAATAGTGATTGGCCTTAGGAAGTTGGTGCCGGCTCGAGCAGCACCTGCGGTCTGGGCCACCTCCAGCGTCGCCCCATAGCTCAGGATTACAACACCGGATCCACCTGAACCACCTGCGTAGCCCCAATCTGTGCCGGAGTGGCCACCACCGCCACCGCCACCACCGGTACCGTTCGTACCATTGGCACCGCCCGTACCAGAGCTGGTTCCGAAAGTGCCGCCGGCACCGCCACCTCCAGAGCCTCCCGATCCTCCGGCAATACCTGTGTTTCCACTTGCACCACCACCACCTCCGGCATAGAAGGTCCTGGTTCCAGTGATTGACGAGGCTCGCCCATCTCCACCTTTACCTCCTTGACCTGACGCTGCGGCAGCTCCAACTGCTCCAGCACCACCACCGCCGCCGCCGGTCCAAAATGGACTATTGCTTCCTTGGCCTCCAGAATTACCTTGACCTGGCTGCCCTGATCCAGGTGTGTTATTTGCGGCTGGAGCGTCGGTTCCTCCACCGGAACCACCGGAGTAAAGGCTGCCGTCTGTGACTGTGCCTCGACCCGCACCAGCACCACCACCTACTGCAATCTGACTAAATGCGATCGAATTTTGGCCACGCGTTGTTGCAGGCGTGGCTGGGGAGGTAGAAGTTGCCATGTTTGGTCCGCCGCGCCCACCCATACCTACAGTAACTGTTTGGGCTTGCTGTGTTAGTGACACTTCCGTCTCAATAAAACCTCCAGCACCACCACCACCGGCGTGGCGAACACCAGCACCACCACCACCACCAACAACCAGTAGTTTTGCTCTTGCAAATCCTGAAGGTGGGGTCCAGCCTCCGGCTGCCGTTAGGTAGCTGCGGTTGAACTTCACAACATTCTGCAAAGACGAGAATGCTGTGCTGGTTTCGGCTATGCGTGAAGACGAGTATGCAGTGGAATCAACCGATGAAGCCAAGGTTAGGCCTCCGGCATTACCGGAACGATTCGGCTCGGTGGATGCGATGAACTCATTGAAGTCGAAGTGTGCTGTGAGTGTGTTGTCCACTCCAGCGGTCGAGTAGTTGTGCATGCTGGAGGCGACTTCGGTGGGCGTTAGTGCACCAGTCCAAACTTTAACTTGATCTATAGAGCCAACCCAGTTCTCAGATGTGACGTGGGTTCCTCCGAGGTGGAATACCGTGCCAGCTGTAGTTGATCGAGTGATGCTAGCGGGTGAGTAAACCTCTGAACCGTTCAGGAAGAGCTTGAGCGTGGTTCCATCGACGGTCAGCGCCACATGGGACCATTCGTTTGCCTTCAGGTAGATCCCGGAGATATATTCACCACCGTTTATCCAGCCTCGTAATTGACCATTTTCGGCACCTAAAAATGTTCTGGAATTTCCATCGCGTAGCCCAGGGGTTTGATTAAAGATTCCTCGCCAGCCGGTCAAGTTGGTTGGGTACAGCCAGGCTTCCATGGTGAAGGCCGAGGATGTTCCAGTCGGAATAATGTTTGAGCCGGTGACTTGGTCGGATGTTGAAAGAGTGATGGCTAGGTCAGCTGTAGGTGTGTAACGAACAATCACAACACCCGATGCACCAGAGCCTGCAAAGTTATTGAAGCTTGCCCTGTGGCGACCACCTCCACCACCAGCTCCTGTATTTGTCGCGGGAGAAATAGCGGATGTCGGTCTCGAGCCTGTGTTCCAATCGATACCGTAATTTCTCCAACCGGCACCTGCTCCACCCCATGCATATTTTTGGCTGGTGCCTGAAATGTCAAGGCTTACTCCGGCACCACCTGCACCACCGTCCGCATCGTTTATGCTCGTACTGGTTCCGTTGCCTCCTGCTCCTCCAGCACCACCACCACCACCTGCGGAATGGTGAACCGCACCATTTCCACCTCGGTTACCTTCGTCGGCAATACCGGCTGCGCCAGCGCCGCCGTACATGCGACCACCACCACCAGAGCCGCCAGTTTGAACGTCCCCAAAGAGGTAGCCTCCGCCTCCTCGACCACCGCCAGAAACTGAATTGCTGCCTAGCTGGCTTCCTTGGCCTGAGCTTTGCTCAAGAGTTGGGTTTCTTTGGTTTAATCCCAAGCCGCCATTTCCACCCTGCCCAACTTTGATTGTCTGAATTCCAGATAGGGACAAATTTGAAAGGCTTTTGAGACCACCGGCACCACCACCACCACCGCTCCAACCAGTGGAATCATTCGGTGCACCACCACCACCACCACCACCAACTACCAAAGCTCGGAAGTTTGTGGCGCTGACGGGGGGGGTCCATCCTCCAACACCTGGGAGGTAGGTGCGCGGGAAAGAGACAACGGTGTCTCCTCCCGACACTGAAGCGACTTGCTTTACATCTAACCTCGAAGGATCTCCCGACAGAGTCATAGTCGCGCCATTGGCCGATCTGTCGTAAACCGAAGCAGTTCCAGAATCTTCATTGAAATCGTAGTAAGACCTCAAATTAGTTACAGGAGTAAGGCTCTTGTGGTTTTGATGCATGTTCTCAAAAATTTGAGTGGAAGTTCTTGTGGTCGCCCAGACTCGCACTTCATCCACGCGTCCTGTGAATCCCACCCGAGAACCAATGGCTAGCTGGCTATTGTTTTGCTCTAGGGAAGTCGGAAACCATGTCGCATCTGTTCTAGACCAAACTGAATAACCATTTATGTATAGAGTCCCGGTGTTTCCTTGTTTTGTAAAAGCTACGTGCTGCCATCTATTGGCAATAGCAGTCACTTCTGTATTTCTCCAGGCCCATGTGCCGCCGCTACTACTTTGAAATGCAACTTGAAATGTGCCATCAATCATGCTCAAGGAATACGAAGTGTCCTTGTCGACAATTGAGCCGCTCGGTGTTGCTGATGTAGGGAGAACCCAGGCTTCAAAAGTTAAGTCCCCTGCGAGGTCATGAGGGCTGTTGGTGGAATCGGTTCTTGTGGCAAATTGCCCCGAGCCCAAAACCAACGAATAATCAATTACGGAGTCAGCGCCCGTGTTGGTAGCCGTTGCCTGCAAAGCAGCAAACGTCGAACCCATAACCAACACCAAACCAATACCGATACGTCTAATAAAACGCTTGGATCTCAGGGCCTCAAACAGGCTCTTTGGCTTGGGTTCTGGAAGGAAATTGGACTCCCTGAAGGCGAACTTGGGTAGGGCAAAGCCACTAAACAGCAGCCTTCCGAATGCCCGGATATTCATCTCAAACCTTCTGTGCCTGGGGTCAAGAAAAACGCTAGTTTTCCTTGGTTTTTGGGGACTTTCCCAGACTAACTAGACCCTTATATGGGGTACTTGGAAACAGGTAGGTAACCCCACATTTTGAGCCCTCAAATCGTGTCCTTTTGGGAAATTTCTTGAAATTAGCCCAAAGGGCACCTTTCCTAGGTCTTTGCTAGGTTTAGGGCATGCAGCCCATCAAAGTCGTGTTTTTAGGTCTTTACTTCGAGGCCTGGGATGCCTTGGATGAGGTCTATCAGCTCATGGTTCAAGACGACCGGTTCGATCCGGTCGTAATTTCGCTTCCTAGGAAGCTAACTGGGCAGCTTAGGTACGCAGATGAGGAAAAAGCCCATGCTTTTTTCGAATCTAAGGGCATAAAGCACCTCAGATTCAACATGGGAGTTAGCGAAAGCTCCAACCAAGAGGTGCTTGATGCCCTTAAGGAGCTAAAACCAGATTTTGTTTTTACAAATTACCCTTGGCAGAGAAATTATCAGCCTGCAATTCGCTTCGATAAGTTAATTTCTTTCACAAGACTGGCTTATGTTCCATATTTTTCTCTTGCAATGGTCGAAGAACCAGATGATGAGCCAGGTGGTGGACAAGTTGGATCACTTGTTGCAACACATTTATACAAACAACGCCTTCACCAGGTTGCTTCTTTGGTTTTTACTCAAGACAAATTTGTTAAAGAAGCATATAAATCAACCGAACGCGGTGATTCTTACGTTCATTTCACCGGTTCACCGAAGATTGATGGTCTTTTTAGAGAAGCTGAGCAAGGAAAAGCGTCTTGGCCGATCAAAGAGACAGGATTTCGGGTGGTGTGGGCACCACACCACTCCTATTCTCCTCACTGGTTGAACTTTGGAGTCTTCTCAAAGATCAAAGATGAGATGTTGGCTTTTGCAAAAGCCAATCAAGACACTCAAATTGTTCTTAGACCTCATCCGTTTTTGTGGGGAACACTCACCGATCGCAAAGTTATCTCAGTTTCTGAACTCGAAGCCTGGCGCAAAGCATGGAATGAACTTCCAAACACATACGTTGATGAAGATGGTTCTTACGCTGAACTGTTTTTGGCAACCGATGTGCTGGTCACCGATGGAATTTCATTCCTTGGTGAGTATCCGCTGATTACAAAAAAGCCAACTATCTTTTTTGAAAACGAAGGTCACTGGCAATTCACCGCAATCGGTGAACTTGCAGCTGCAACTTCAATCAAGGTTGCAACTTTTTCTGAACTTGAAGATGCAATTTCTTCCGCAAGGGCAATTGGTTTGCCCGATAAGACAAAGGAAATTGAGCAGCTTGCCAAGGCAAGCTCGCCTTATCCAGGGGAGGCCGCCAAGCGAATCCTCGAGCAGGTTTTCACTGATTTTGCAGGGCCCAACGGCCCTACAGCCCTTATAAACACTGGGGAGTTGACGCAGCTGCCTTGGGAGCTAGTTCCGGGCCGAGAGCCCTTCGAGGACTAGAAAAACCTTCTTGGAAGGATCTCTAGCTACTCGTCTTCGGTTGGTGATGGGCTTGGTGCAGGCTCAGGGGACTTGATTGTGATCTTCGCTGGGTTTCCCATTAGCTCGATCCAAGTATTTCCAACTGCAAGTTTGATTGGTGCTCCTGCTTCATCGAAAAGTTGAATCGGTGCGGTCTGTGATGCCTTGGTCCAGGTTCCCTTAACTCGTTTGCCGTTGCTAAATACCCAAGCAATTCCCGAATCAATCATCACGGTCCTTGGAATTGGTCCGTACTTAGGATCTCTAAAGGAGTTGTCGGTCTTAGTTTGCATTACTACGACGTTGGTAGCACGAATGATCTCGTTGCTTGCGCCATCGATGTGCTGATCGCCATCCTGAGATCTAACGAAGTAGCTTCCTTCAGCTTTCCAGCCGCTTTCGGCTTGTGGGTATTTGACCAGGAAGCTGATAGTTTCTTCACCGATGTCGGTCGAAGCAGCTTCATAGCTCTCAGTAGCCTGATCAAAGCCCACCATCGGAAGCATTGGCTGTGGAGCTTTCTTATCTAGGTGCTGAGACTGCAACAAAGCGACGTCAACCATGACGTTGTGAGGTGCTCCGCGAGAAGAAAGTCTTGAAAAGCTTCCCTTGTCGTCTGATTGCTCGGTAGTTTCACTGGCCATGTATTGGCCGGTGTCTTTCACTGCGTTCACAAACGGTAGTTGTCCACCGGAGAAGCAAAAGATTCCAGCAAGCGGTGCTGTGATGTCAGCATCCATTGGTCGAACCGAGCGAACAGGTCCTGCCTGATCAACCGGTTGTGATTGCCATACGGCCACAAGTCTTGTTAAACCAAACTCAACCATCTCAACAAAGACGATGTCGGCTTTGTTGAGGTTGAACTGAGGTCTTGCTGCCTCGACGTTGTCGATCTTGCAAGCTACCGCAGGGGCTGCAAAAGTTTCAGTGCCTTGGGCACCTTCTTCTAGAGTGAGGCCGGTTAGAGGGGCTGTGACAAATACCTTTGGCTCTGGTGTTGGGGTTTCGATTGCATCTGGTCTTGGCTCCGCACATCCCGCCAAAAGCAAAGTAGATACGGCGAGCAGGGACAGGGACTTTAGTAAGGTTTTGGTTTTCACTTGTCTATTGTTGTCCTGATTAGCTAACCATCGGGTCAGCAATGCCGACATAGACGGTTTCTAGGTATTCTTCGATACCTTCGAAGCCGCCTTCGCGGCCAAGTCCGGAGGACTTGACACCGCCGAATGGGGCTGCCGGGTTCGAAATCACACCTGCGTTTAGACCAAACATTCCAACCTCGAGGCGCTCAGCCAGGCGAAGGCCGCGGTTTAGATTCTGTGTGAAGGCGTAGGCGATCAGTCCGTACTCGGTTGAGTTGGCTAGCTTCACAGCTTCATCCTCAGTCTTGAATGTGATCACTGGTGCTACCGGACCAAAGATTTCTTCTTTGAGAATTTCAGCGTTTGCGGGAACATCAGCCAAAACAGTTGGCGGGTAGAAATAACCCTCACCTGTTGGAACTGCTCCTCCGGTTAGAACCCTGGCTCCCTTGGAAACTGCATCTGAGACAAGTGCGTGAACACCAGCTCTGCTCTTTTCGTCAATCAGGGGTCCGATGTTGGCTCCGTCTTCGGTACCACGGGCAACCTTCAGGGCTGACATCTTCTCAGCAAATTTCTTTGAGAATTCCGCAGCCACTGACTCGTGCACGATGAACCTGTTGGCTGCGGTGCAGGCTTCTCCCATGTTGCGAAGCTTGGCTGCCATCGCGCCCTCAACTGCCTTATCTAGATCGGCATCTTCAAACACTAGGAACGGAGCGTTGCCACCTAGTTCCATTGAAGTTCTAAGTACGCGATCTGCTGAGTCAGCAATCAGTCTTCTTCCAACACCGGTTGATCCGGTGAAAGACAATTTCCTTAGTCTCTCGTCCTTGATGATTGGTCCGGTGACCTCACCTGCGCGGGTCGTTTGAACAACGTTGATTACACCCTTAGGAAGACCTAGGTCTTCCAACACCTTCACAAACAACATTGAAGTAAGTGGTGTTAAAGCTGCAGGCTTCAGAACCATGGTGCAACCAGCTGCGATGGCAGGAGCCATCTTGCGAGTTGCCATAGCTAATGGGAAATTCCACGGGGTAATAAACAAGGAAGGTCCAACAGGGCGCTTCAAAACCATGATGCGGTTTTTGCCATCGGGCGCTGTTCCGTAGCGACCGGTAACTCTCACTGCTTCTTCTGAGAACCAGCGCAGAAACTCTGCTCCGTAGGCAACTTCTCCCTTGGCCTCAGCAAAGGGCTTACCCATTTCTAAAGACATAAGTAGTGCAAAGTCATCGCTCATTGCGGTGACCTTTTCAAAGGCAGCTCGAAGGATTTCTGCTCGCTCACGAGGGGCGGTCTTGGCCCAGGCTTCCTGGGCGTTGTGTGCTGCCTCGATGGCAGCCATGCCATCTTCAGGAGCGGCATCGGCGATTGAGACCAGGGTCTTACCCGTTGCCGGGTCAATCACATCTAGAGTCTTTTTGTCGGCAGCGTCTTTCCAGACTCCGTTGATATAGATCCCTCTTGGAACCATATCCAAGACGCGCTTTTCATCTGCTGCAGAAAACATCTGAGCTATTTCCTTTACTTTTTGTTTGGGCATCGTTGCCCACTAATCACAAGTCTAATTCCCAGAGCCCTTGGCCTCTAAGGCTTGGGTCTCAAGGCTTGGGGCTTGGGCGAGGGGTAAGAATAAAGGACCGGAGCCTTTTTGGCCCCGGTCCCCCTAATTCTTTGTGTTCTTGTTTGGACCCTTAGGCCTTCACAACAGTGGTGTCCAGCAGGATGCCAGGACCGAAGGTTGTTGAAACAGCAGCCTTGATCATGTACTTACCCTTGGAGCTGGATGGCTTTAGTCTCTGGATCTCGTCCAGTGCTGTGCCTAGGTTCTCCTCTAGCTGCTTTGCAGTAAAGGATGCCTTGCCGATGATGAAGTGTAGGTTTGACTGCTTGTCGATGCGGAACTCGATCTTTCCGCCCTTGATGTCAGTCACTGCCTTGGCGGTATCTGGAGTCACGGTTCCGGTCTTTGGGTTTGGCATTAGGTTTCTAGGACCTAGTACCTTACCTAGGCGACCGACCTTACCCATTAGCTCTGGGGTAGAAACAGCTGAGTCGAAATCAACCCATCCGGCAGCAACCTTCTCAATCAGTTCATCGCCACCGACCTCGTCGGCTCCGGCAGCGCGTGCAGCATCGGCTGCAGGTCCGGTTGCGAATACGATTACGCGGGCAGTCTTACCGGTTCCGTGAGGAAGCGATACAGTTCCACGAATCATCTGGTCTGCTTTGCGAGGGTCAACACCTAGCTTGACGGCAACCTCGATAGTTGAGTCAAACTTCTTTGATCCGGTCTCGCGAACCAAGGCTACGGCCTCGGATGGAAGGTAGTACTTACCCTCGGTGATCTTTGCAGCGGCTTCGTTGTAAACCCTTGAACGCTTTGGCATAGCTGTTATTCCTTTTCTGGTCACAGTTGTGGTTAAACGAACCCAAGCGAGTTCTCCCACGACTTCTTTAGTTGTCTTGGTGCTGCTTTACTTCTTTGTTGCCTTTGTTGCTGGTGTTGCCTTTGCCTAATGCTTAGGCGTCGACGGTAATTCCCATGGAGCGGGCGGTACCGGCGATGATCTTTGCTGCTGCTTCTACGTCGTTGGCGTTTAGGTCAGCCATCTTGGTTTCAGCAATCTTCATTAGCTGCTCCTTGGACAGGTGTGCGACCTTGTCGGTGTGAGGAGTTGAAGAACCCTTTGCAACCCCTGCGGCCTTCTTGATTAGTTCAGCTGCTGGAGGAGTCTTCAGGATGAAGGTGAAGGAACGGTCTTCGTAAACGGTGATTTCAACCGGGATGACGTTACCCTTCTGGTCGTTGGTCGCGTTGTTATACGCGGTGCAGAACTCCATGATGTTTACACCGTGCTGACCAAGAGCAGGACCAATCGGTGGGGCTGGGTTAGCAGCTCCGGCCTGGATCTGTAGCTTGATTAGTCCGGTGACTTTCTTCTTGGGTGCCATTTCTTCTTTTCCTTTTTTGTTTAGGTTTGATAAATCTTTAGTTCAGTGGTCCGACCTGCTCGAAACCAAGCTCCACTGGAGTCTCTCTTTCGAACAGTGAAACAAGTACGGTGAGCTTGCCTGATTCTGGCTTGATCTCGGAGATAGTTCCAGGAAGTCCTGCGAACGATCCGTCCTTGATCATGATGGATTCGCCAACCTTGAAATCAACGTTGACAGGAATTGCACGAGCCTTGCCCTTGACCATTTGGCTGCCCTTGGCAGCTGTCTTTGCAGCTGCTTCTTCAGGAAGAACATAAAGAGACTTCAGCATCTCGAATGCTTCGTCTGGTCGAAGCGGGGTTGGGTTCTGAGAGTTTCCAACAAAGCCGGTCACGGCTGGAGTGTGGCGAACAAGTGACCATGACTCTTCGGTCATGTCCATGCGGACTAGAACGTATCCAGGGATACGAACCTTGGAAACAAGCTTTCTTTGTCCGTTCTTGATCTCAATGGTGTCTTCCATTGGAACTTCAATCTGGAAGATCTGGTCGCCACCTTCGATGGCCAGCTTTCTGTTCTCGATGTTCTGCTTTACGCGCTTTTCGTATCCGGCGTAGGAGTGAACAACAAACCACTTGCCTGGCTGCGAGCGCAGCTCGGCACGGAAGACGCGGTATGGGTCTTCGTCCTTTGCTTCTTCAGCGCCTTCTGTAGCGGCAGCATCTGGAGCCAACTCAGAAGGAGTTTCAGCAGAGAAAGTTTCAGCTGACTCAGAAACTTCCATATCTACTGGCGGTGAGTAAGGCTCTTCGATAACTGGCTGCTCGGCTGATTCTCCGAAAGTTGGAGCAACCACGGCTGACTCGGAAGCTGTAACAGCAACAACTTCTTCAACTGCTGAAAACGCAGCGGCTGGAATATCGGCAGCATCTAGCGGAGCCGAAGTGGTTTCGGTCTCTAGCTCGCTCTGTTCGATCTCGCTCAATTGAAGGTTCCTGTTCTTTAGGTTTTGAAGACTATGCGGTTGGGGTGAAGACGAAAGTTACGACGTTCAAAAATACGAAGTCAAGGCCGGCAAGGATGACCATTACTAGCACCACGAAGGCAAGGACAACACCGGTATAGCTAACAAGCTCTTTGTAGGTAGGTCTTGTGACCTTACGAAGCTCTGCATAGACCTGTCTGAAGAACAGGGCAGTGCGACCGAAGATGTTGCGAGTTGCAGCACGATCTGCCTTAGCT
>JBIJAI010000032.1:0-7585 GCA_044345815.1 Rhodoluna sp.
ACCTTTGATGTTGGTTTTCTACTCTCGCCTAGTTGGACTTGATGAGTCACTAGATATTCCAGTAGGAGAACTTGTCACAGTGATCTTCTGACTTATTGTTCCGGTAGCTCTAGGAATGTTGGTGCGCCGTCTAAGCGCCAACGCAGGATCAGTGCTTGAGTTAATTGGTGGAGTATTTGGAATTTTGTTCATTCCATTCCTGATTGCTGTTTGGGTTCCTAGAAACTGGGAGTTGCTACTAACAACTCAGTGGCCAACCTACGTAGTGGCAATTGGTCTGGGGGCTATGGGAATGACAGTTGCTTACTACATCGCTAAGGCAATCAAGTTGCACCCGATGAACGCCAGAACAATCTCTCTTGAGACAGGTATCCAAAACGGACCGCTTGCTATTGCGGTTATCGTCTCTGTTTACGCAGACAGCCCAGGCCTAGATCAGATTCTTCTGATCCCTGCTCTGTACTCGCTGTTTATCGTGATTCTTTCAACGCTAGTTACCTTCTGGTTCAGAAGAGCGAACGTTGCAGCCGAGCAGAAGATTCCAAACCTGCTGTAATTCATTTCAGAAAAAAGCCGGCGGCAAACCGCCGGCTTTTTTCTTACCCGAGTTGGATTCAGCAAGGGAGATTGTGTGTTTGACTAATTCCAAGGAGAACATTCCCAATTGCCAAACAAGAAAAACAACGCCGTCCAGGAGTACCTGTCCCTGCGTTTTAGAAAGCTACTCTCCGGAGATCCAGGCGGAATTCCGCCATGGCTTGGAGTTGTTGCTGAAGGGGATGAGGCTGGCTACTTCGTACCCACCGATGCACCTTGGGTAGTTCACGCAGACTTTGGAACACTAGTTGGCGGCATTCGCGCCTTATTGATGCAAGCACTTCACCCGGGTTCTCTTACTGGTGTGAAAAACCACTCAAGGTATGAGTCAGATCCGTTAGGTCGCCTAGCTGGGACAATTCGCTGGCTTACCGTGACCACTTTCGGCTCCAAGACTGCAGTTGCAAACGAAGCCTCGAGAGTCAATCGCCTGCACGATCGAGTCAAGGGCGAGTACCAGAAGGGAACGGGTGAAACTGTTCCATACAAGGCTGCCGACAAGGACCTCCTTCTTTGGGTACACATCGCATTCATGGAATCGTTCCTGGTCTCACATCAGATGTATTCGAGTAGACCCATTCCCAAAGGAACAGCTGCATCGGGAGCCGATAACTACATCGCCCAGTGGAGTGTATCTGTTGCTCCTCTTGGGTTAGAAAAGTGTCCGATGAACTTAGTGGAACTAGATCGAGAGATAACGAATCTCTATAAAGCTGGCCTGTTGGTTTCAACTCCCGACACTGAAAAAGTTGTCGCTTTCATCAAGAACCCTCCGCTACCTCTTTCCTCGAAGCCAGTTTATGGATTGCTATTTGATGCGGCCGTTGTTTCTCTCAGGCCAGAATTTAGATCACTGCTTGGACTTCGAGCCAAACCTCGTTGGATTATTCAGCCACTTACGCGCTTTGTTTTGAAGTTCATGAGAATGGCGATTGGACCCGAGTCTCCAATCGAGGATGGCTCGATTGCAAGACTGAAAAGAATAGGCGCCCTAAGTTAGCTAACCCCGAAACCTAAGCGGGTATTGGCCGGGATGTACTTTCCGTGACTAGTTTCAAAGGCAGGAGTATAGTTTTATCTGAAATGCCAAAACTACCCAGGCTGTCTTCAACACAGTTGATAGCAGCAGCCTTTACAGCCCTGATTCTTCTGGGTACATTCCTACTCATGTTGCCAGCGGCATCTAAAGCTGGCACAGTCACAAACTTCTTTGACGCACTTTTCACATCTACTTCCGCAGTTACGGTGACGGGCCTAACAACAGTTGACTCAGCTACCCACTGGTCTACTACCGGTCATGTGATTCTTGCGCTCTTAATTCAAATTGGTGGATTCGGAATTATCGGATTCGCGACTTTGGTTGGGTATTTAATTGAAGGCCGCATCTCACTAAAGAATCGAATCTCTGCCACTTCGGAATCCTCAGCTACCAAGCAGCCGGATGTTAAGACTTTGCTAAAGAACATCGCCAAGCTGATGCTGTTTTTCCAGCTAGTTCTGTTTTTGTTTCTGGTAGTTCGATTCTTCTTTGAATACGACTACTCGTTGGAGACGGCCCTCGCCCACGGTGGATTCCACGCCATTTCAGCTTTCAATCAGGCTGGTTTTGCTCTCTATACCGACAGCCTGATGGGATTTGCTGGAGACCTCGGGATTATTGGTCCGGTCTTTGTTATTTCGACACTGGCCGGTTTTGGATTTCCGGTCATGGCTGAAATGCGCGATCGTCTTAAATTGCGAATCTATGCTCTTGTTGGCAAGGCTGCCGATTACACAATGCCTGCGCAGTGGTCACTGAACTCTAGGATTGTTCTTTACTCAAGCCTCGTTCTGTTGATTGTTGGTGCAATTGGTATCGCAATTTCTGAGTGGTACAACCCTCGCACCCTAGGCGCTATGGATCCGCTGCAGAAAATCATATCTAGCCTCTTTGCATCTTCGATGCCTCGCTCTACAGGACTCAACACAATTGATACCGGCGCTATGTACGCAAGCACCTGGCTAGGTATCGACATTCTGATGTTTATCGGTGGAGCTAGCGCTTCAACTGCCGGTGGTATCAAGATCGGTACAGCCGTTGTTTTGCTTTACATCGTCTATACCGAAATTCGTGGAGATGCTGCCGTAAACGTTGGAAACCGACGTCTTCCAAGATCTATGCAAAGACAAGCCTTGACAATAGTTACGCTCTATTTGTTCGTGATAATTGGGGCTATTTTCCTACTCAGATTCACAACTGACTTCACACTCGATGAATTGTTGTTTGAAGTTATATCTGCTGCAGGAACCGTCGGACTGACTACAGGTATCACACCGGATCTTCCTGATCACGCTAAGTTCTTGTTATCTCTTCTGATGCTCTTTGGTCGATTGGGCCCTATTGTGGTGGCTACATCTTTGGCCCTAAGAAAGACCAAGCGTCACTACGAGTTCCCTAAGGAAAGGCCTCTAATTGGTTAGGTCTTGGGTAGAAAACAACTCTGGAGTTATTGTTAGAAGTGCTGATTCAAGCCCAAAGGCTATGAGTCACTTGAATGGAGAAAAAGTTGGCTAATCGTCTAAAGCTTCGTGCTGGTAAAAAGCACGGGGCATCAACTATCGCAGTTATCGGTCTAGGCCGATTCGGAACCGCACTTGCTCTTGAGCTTGTCAAGACAGGCAGAGAAGTTTTAGGTATTGATTCTGACGAGAGGTTGGTTCAGGCCAATGCAGAAGCACTAACGCATGTAGTGCAGGCAGACTCGACCGATGAGGCGAGCCTTAAAGAGCTCGGTGTCCAGGATTTTGATTCCGCCGTTGTAGCGATTGGTTCGGATCTCGAGGCTTCAATCCTGACAGCCTCCTTGCTACTTCAGCTTGGAGTGCCAGAGGTCTGGGCAAAGGCCACAAGTGTTTCGCACGGAAGAATTCTTGAGCAGCTTGGTGTCCACCACGTAATCTTTCCGGAGATGGACATGGGTAAGCGCGTAGCTCACATGGTTAGCGGAGAGTCCTTGGATTACATCCAGCTCGACGAGGACTTCGTTATGGCCAAAACTGAAGTGCCAGAAAGCTTTGATGGCAAGACGCTTTCAGATATGAAGTTCCGCTCTAACCACGGAGTCACCGTTGTGGCAACTCGCAAGCAAGGCGAGAGCTACTTGCCGTCATTTCCTGAAACTGTTTTGCATACCGGTGATGTAATGATTGTTTCTGGAAGAACTTCTAAGGTAGAAGATTTCTGCCGCATGGGTTGGTAAGTAGCACCCAGCTTTCCTGAGAAAATCCTGCTGTTGCGAGTGGGATAAACAAATCTCGCGCAGTTGCGCTTAACCTTGGGTAATGAAAAAAAGCCCGGGGAAGCTATTTCTTGCAGCACTATTAGCGTTTGTTCTGAGTGCCACCTTTACTCCTTTTGCTCACGCAAATCCAGATGATTCTGCAGTTGATAACACAACTGAGCCAGTTGCCTGCACCGCTAATAAAGCCATGCAGCAAAAAACCCTTGGGAAATTCCATGCCTATGTCATTAACGTTGACACCGGCGAGGTGCTGGTTGATGTTCTAGGAAAAGAGCTGACGCCATCGGCTTCAGTCATCAAAACCCTTACCGCGGTAGCTGCCCTACAAAAACTTCCAACAGAGTACCGAGCTACTACCCAAGTGCTTGCAACACCGAGCGAACCCTCAACAATTGTTTTCAAGGGCGGGGGAGACTTTACGCTTTCTCGACTTGGTCCTGGCGAATCAAGTGTTTACTCCAAGCCACCAAGAATTAGAAACCTAGCTAGGCAGGCTTTGGCTGCATTTCCAGCAGATGTTCCCATCACCAAAATCATCCTTGATGACAGTTTCTTCAGTGGCGAGAAGTGGAATCCCGATTGGCCAGCCAAATACAGAACGCTTGGCTACGTTTCCAACATCACTTCGATTCAGGCGGACGGGGATCGAGTTCAGCCAAACCGCTTGATTTCTTCGTACAGTTTCCGCAGGGGTAAAGATCCTATTCTCACAGCAGGAGAAGTTTTCCGTGCCTCATTAGGGGAAAGAGCTGCTAACGCTGAGCTAGTAGCCGGCACCACACCAGTGGATGCTTACGTGATTGGTCAAGTGCAGTCTCAGGACATGAGACAAAGCTGGCTTGGGCACATGCTCACTCATTCAGACAACACCGGGGCTGAGTTCATTGCGCGTCATGCCGCCAAGGCCGCCGGTCACGAGGGAAGCATTGCAGGAGCCAACAAAGTCATCAAGCAATCGCTTCGAGAGCTTGGACTTAGACCCAAAGCCTTGGTGATTCGTGATGCTTCTGGTTTATCGAATGAAAACAGAGTTCACTCCAAATTGCTTGCTGAACTAATGGTGAAAGTTGCCAAAGCAGAAAATGGACTCGATGCTTTGACTCAATGGATGCCAATCTCGGGGCAGACCGGAACTTTGAGATACAGATTCCAGGGCCGCTCCGCGATTGCCCGCGGTCATGTAATTGCAAAGACCGGTTACATCCCAGGTCTCTATGGATTGAGTGGAATTGTAAATGCCTCTGATGGTTCCCGTTTGGCGTTTGCAGTTTTTGCAAGAGCGGATCGCGAAAATGGACTTTCAGTCACCTATACAGCACAAGGCGCTATCGACCGCGTGGTGACAAGGTTCTATACCTGCGGGGCGTCACTGACCCAATAGCTTTCATGGCAGAATTGAGATATGTCAGCAACGAGGCTTGAGCATGATCTGCTCGGCGATTATCAAGTACCTGTAAATGCTTACTGGGGTGTTCACACCGCAAGGGCAGTAGATAACTTCCCTATCTCTGGTGTTCCGATTGGGCATTATCGATCACTGATTCGAGCCCTAGCAATTGTGAAGCAAGCAACCGCCCAAGCAAACTTTGAACTTGGGGAACTAAGCTCCGAAATCAATGACGCCATCTCTAAGGCTTGCCTCGAAGTTGCCCAAGGCAAATTCGATAACGAGTTCGTGGTCGATGCCATCCAGGGTGGGGCGGGAACCTCCACAAACATGAATGCCAATGAGGTAATCGCCAACCGGGCAATTGAAATCTTGGGTGGAAAAAAGGGTGACTACAACATCGTCCACCCGCTAAACCATGTCAACAAGTCTCAGTCCACCAACGATGTCTACCCAACAGCTTTAAAGCTTGGTTTGATTTTCGAGATTAATGAACTGTTGAAGGCGATGGCTCACCTGCAAGATGCCTTCCAGGGCAAAGCAAATGAGTTCAAAGACGTAATCAAGATGGGTCGAACTCAGCTTCAGGATGCTGTCCCAATGACCTTGGGTCAAGAGTTTGCAACCTTCTCGAGAATGACAATGGAGGATATCCAGAGACTCCAGGAAACTATTCCACTGCTTCGAGAAATCAACTTGGGTGGAACTGCTATCGGAACTGGCCTAAACGCTCCTGCGGGATATGCTCAGAAAGCTTGCTCGATTCTTTCGAAGCTTTCTGGATTTGATTTTGTTGTTGCCGAGGACATGGTTGAGGCTACTCAAGATGCCGGAGTTTTCGTAATGGTTTCTGGCGTTCTAAAGAGAATTGCAGTGAAGCTGTCTAAAACTTCAAACGATCTTCGTCTTTTGTCCAGTGGACCAAGAGCAGGTCTTGATGAGATCAACTTACCTCCAAGGCAAGCTGGCTCATCAATCATGCCTGGCAAGGTCAATCCAGTTATTCCGGAGGTCGTGAACCAGATTGCCTTTGCAGTAATTGGAAACGACGTGACAGTCACTATGGCTGCCGAAGCCGGCCAGCTGCAGTTGAATGCCTTCGAACCAATCATGTGCCGAGCGTTGATGATGAGCATCACGCAGCTTCGTCAGGGTTGCTATGTTTTGGCGGATGCCTGTGTTTCTGGAATCACCGCCAACGTTGAAAAACTTCGCTTGAGTGTTGAACAGTCCATTGGATTAGTAACCGCTATTTCACCGGTATTGGGTTATGAAAATGCAACAATTGTTGCGCAGAAGGCACTGGCCGACGACACCAGTGTTAGGGAAGTTGTCTTGGAGCTAGGTCTCATGACCCCAGCTCAATTTGACGAGCTGCTGGGAAATATTGACGCCCTGGTAAGACCTAGGACTTCCTAGCCCGTCTTCTGATCATCAGGCCAATCGGTGCAAAGATTACGCCGAGTATCACCATTGCAAGTCCGATATAAAAACCAACAAGAGATCCCTCGCCGGAAGCTTGCTCACTAATCGGCGCAGGAGCAATCAAAATTGGGGACTCAGAATCCTCAGCGTTTGCTGAGCTCTCTATTTCTAGGGTGAACGTTGAATCTCCGCTAATCGGATGCCCATCCGATGAAACTACTTTCCAGCGCAGATCGTAATCACCTGCTTCACTCAGAGAAATCTGAGCGGTAAGTACCTGATCCACAATTGTCACCTCGTGATTTACCCAGTCCGCCGAACCAACAAGCTTGGTCGCGAGCTCTGCATTAGTTTCACCTTCGACCACCAGGAGCGGATTGTTGAAAGTTAGCGTTGCCTCAAAGCTTCCCTCAGTCACCACAGCGCCAGGTGCCGGATCTATCTCAATTAGTAGGTCGTGGGCTTTGGCTGGAAAAGCAAACATCAGGGCTGCAATAAGAGCAAGAGCAATTGAGGTTTTTTGGCGCATGCGATAAGTCTAAGCTTTAGAACAACCACAGAAGTCAGGGCTTTGAATAATGACCGAGAAGCTGAAGTGGGCCATTATGGGCCCGGGAAAAATCACACTAACCATCGTCCATGACTTTTCACTAGTTGGAATAGCGTTTGATGCGGTTGGCTCAAGATCAATGGAGCGCGCAACCGCCTATGCCAAACAGCATTCAATTCCCAAGGCCTACGGTAGCTACGAAGAGCTAGTTGCCGATCAAGACATCGACATCGTTTACATTGCAACCACTCACAACGCGCATTTTGAAAATGCCAAGCTTGCGCTTTCCGCAGGGAAGCATGTGCTGCTGGAAAAATCCTTCACACTGGATGCCAATCAAGCCAA
>JBIJAI010000033.1:0-7373 GCA_044345815.1 Rhodoluna sp.
AATTAGTCAAACACACAATCTCCCTTGCTGAATCCAACTCGGGTAAGAAAAAAGCCGGCGGTTTGCCGCCGGCTTTTTTCTGAAATGAATTACAGCAGGTTTGGAATCTTCTGCTCCGCTGCAACGTTTGCTCTTCTGAACCAGAAGGTCACGGCGGTCGAAAGAAGAACGATAAACAGCGAGTACAGGGCTGGAATCAAAAGAATCTGATCTAGCCCTGGGCTGTCTGCGTAAACAGAGACAATAACCGCAATAGCAAGAGGTCCGTTTTGGATACCAGTCTCTAGCGAAATTGTTCTGGCGTTCATCGGGTGCAACTTGATCGCCTTAGCAATGTAGTACGCAACTGTCATTCCCATTGCTCCCAAACCAATTGCAACCACGTAGGTTGGCCACTGGGTTGTAAGAAGTAGCTCCCAGTTTCTAGGAACCCAAATGGCAATTAGGAACGGAATGAATAGCAGTCCGAAGACTCCACCGATTAGCTCAAGCACTGATCCGGCATTGGCACTTAGACGGCGCACCAACATTCCTAGAGCTACCGGAACAATGAGTCCGAAGATCACTGTGACAAGTTCTCCTACTGGAATATCTAGTGACTCATCAAGTCCAACTAGGCGAGAGTAGAAAACCAACATTAAAGGTGTCATGACGAAAGCCCAAAGAGTTGAGTTCACAGTCATGGTCACACTCAGAGCAAGGTTTCCCTTTGAGAAGTAGGTAAACAGGTTCGAGGTTGTACCTGCTGGAACTGCTCCCATGATCAATGCACCCAGGGCAATGAATGCAACGCCCGGCGGTGGGTCGAACTGGAACAGTACAAAGGTGACAAGAATAAAGGCCGTCAGTGGCATGACACCAAACTGAGTAAGCCATCCGATAATCAGACCCCATGGACGCTTTAGTGCCAGCCCAAAGTCCTTTGGAGTAAGGCCTGCACCAAGTCCGAACATGATGATCAGAATGAAGATGCGAAGTAGAGTCTGTTCAAACTCGTTTACGACGGTAGCTTCGTTGGCTACTTCCTCGGCGAGAATCATTATTGACTTCATGGTTATGCACCCTTCTTGGTTGAACCGGCAACCACTTCATCGCGAAGCACGCGGCGAAGAATCTTTCCAATTGGACTCTTTGGTAGCTCATCTACAAAGGTGACCCCTTGTGGAATCTTGTATGCCGCTAGGTTCTCTCGGCAGTGAGCGATGATCTGCTCCTGGGTTGGAGCTGGAACAGTTGCCACAACGTAAGCCTGAACCTTCTCGCCGGATTTGTCATCTGGTACTCCGATGACACCAACTTCTAGAACGCCAGGCACGGCTGCAATCTGCTCTTCAACTTCATTTGGATAAACGTTGAATCCGCTGACCAGAATCATGTCCTTCTTGCGATCAACAATCTTGAAGTAACCATCAGCATCCATCTGAGCGATGTCGCCGGTGTAGAACCAGCCATCCTTGATGGATGCAGCTGTTTCTTCTGGACGCTGCCAGTAGCCAAGCATGATTTGTGGTCCTTTAGCGATGATCTCGCCTGGTTCTCCAACGGCAACTTCCTTGCCCTTAGCGTCCACACACTTTACTTCTGTCGAAGGAACTGGAATACCAATGGAACCGTCCTTCGAAAGACCAGTTAGCGGGTTGAAGGTAAGAACCGGTGAAGTTTCTGTCAAACCGTAGCCTTCAACAAGTGGGGTTCCGGTTAGATCACGCCAGCGCTCTGAAACTGAAGCCTGTAGCGCCATTCCTCCGGCAGCCGAAGCACGCAAGTGTTTCGGTGGCGCATCCTGGAACCAACGCTCGTTCAACAGTGCATTGAACAGTGTGTTTACTCCGGTCAGCCAAGTGATCTTGTAGTTATCAAAGGCACGCTGCAAGTTGCTTGGTGGACGAGGAGAAGGAACGATGATGTTTCTTGCTCCGATGTGGAAGAAGGCGACCAAGTTGATTGTGAAAGCAAAGATGTGGTACATCGGAAGTGCAGTTAGCACGACTTCCATGCCTTTGCGCATTCCAGTTCCACAATGTGAAATCATCTGCAAGGTGTTTGTCACTAGGTTTCCGTGAGAAAGCATCGCACCCTTTGAAACACCAGTTGTTCCTCCGGTGTACTGAAGTGCGGCAACTGACTCAGAAGTAATGCCCCTTAGGTAGCTAGCTGCTGCAGTATCGTTCTTGGCATTCTTTCCAGCCTTTAGAGCTGCCTGGAACCAGGTGTGCTCGACTGTGATCTTTGGAAGTGTCCTGCTCCAGTAGCGCTGAACGATTCTGATAACTCCAGCAATAATCGGAGGGAAAAACTCGGAAATCTTGACTGTCACAACTGTCTTGATCTTGGTCTTTGGTAAAACTGCTCCAAGTCGGTCAGCAAACATATCACTTACTACCAGCGTCACAGCACCCGAGTCGGAGAATTGGTGAATCATTTCCGGTGCGGTGTATAGCGGGTTGGTGTTCACAAGAACAAGTCCAGCCTTGAAAACACCAAAGGCAACAATCGGGTACGCCAAGCAGTTTGGCATCTGGACCGCTACGCGGTCTCCTTGCTTTAGTCCAACTACCTCACGAAGGTAGGAGGCGAAGTTGTCAGAGAGGGTGTCAATCTGAGCGAAGGTTAGGGAACCATTCATGCCATTTGGCATCACCTGGGTGAAGGCTTTGGTTTTTGAGTAAGTTGCAACAGCTGCTTTTATCAGCTCTGGAAGATTTGCGTATGGAACTTTTTCAAGTTCTGGGCTGACCTCGCTTGGATAATGCTTAGTCCATGGATTCGGTGTCATCGGTGACCTTCCGCTTTAGGGTCCACCCCAAGCGAACAAGCCGGCGGTGGTTAGTTCGAATTATCATAACAACTTGAGCTCTAGGGCTGGAGCCACCTAGGAGAATTGAACTCCTGACCTGCTCTTTACGAGGGAGCTGCTCTACCAACTGAGCTAAGGTGGCCAATTGCTAAGCAATGCCCCAATTTTACGCACCAAAGCTAAAGCAGAAAAGGCCTAGCTTTGATTGCTCGCCCGACGAAGTCGGTCCCTGATAGCAATTGCTATTCCTTTCCCAGTCGGTTGCCAAGCCACAACTCTGGCAAGCGATTGCTGATCGGCTTCACGAAGCGATTGATACAACACCCGGGCGTACTCATCCAAGTTGGCTGGCGCTGCCAAGCGAATCACACCTTGGGGTGTTTCAACATTAGACATGGCGATAAAGCCATCGCCACTTGCGGCCGGTTCATCAAGAACTACTCGCGCCTTTGGCGCGTAGTGATTCTCTAGCGCTCCGCTAACGCGAAGACTCGATTCGGATTCATCCAAGACAAGATTGGTTACTTGCTCGATCATCTCGACAGTGACAGAGCCCGGTCTCAAGATCTTAGGAGCTGCCCCCCTGCAGTCAATAATTGTGGATTCGATTCCAACCTCTGAAGATCCACCGTCTAAAATCAGATCGACCGGCTCAAGGAATTGTCCAAGCTCATCTGAAACTGCTTTGGCCGTGGTCGGTGAGACTTTTCCAAATCGGTTAGCGCTTGGTGCTGCAACACCCTTGCCGCCAAGTTGGACGAATTCTTTGAGTAGCTCAAGTGCAACCGGATGGTTTGGCACTCTAAGTCCAACTGAGTCTTGATTACCCGTCACAAAATCTTTGGCTAGTTCTGACCTTTCCAAAATCAAAGTCATCGGTCCTGGCCAATAGGCATCAGCCAAGGCTGAGGCATAAGCGGGAACTTTGCTCGCCCAATCAGTTAGTTGCGCTTTCGAGGCGATGTGCACAATCAATGGGTGATCTGCAGGGCGACCTTTTGTCTCATAGATCCTGGCAACTGCCATTTCATTTTCCGCATCAGCTCCAAGCCCGTAAACGGTCTCGGTTGGAAACGCCACCAGCTTTCCTGCTTTGAGAGCCTGCGCTGCAGTCGATGTGTCTGTCACCTATTCATTCCAACAGATTTTGCAAAGACTCGAAAGAGCTTCTTGGTTTTGGGAGTCAGTCCTACTGGTTCTAGGTTTTCAAATGGCTCGCGGGATTTCAGGGCTAGCAAAACAAGCAGCATCCAGCCATTTTCAATCAAGAGCCTGGACTCGGTAAGGGCTTGGGTAGCAATAACCATAAATGCAAATAGCGGCCAGAAATACAGCGGGTTGGTGTGGACAACCGCCACTTTCCAAACCCGGACGAAAGTTGTCCAAAGCAACCAAACAAACACCAGCAAGCCAACAATTCCAAGCTGCAACCACATATCCAAAAAGGCGTTGTGAGCGTGGAAATGCGGAACATTCTCAATCACTATGAGACCTTCGTAAGGTGCAACCCCTGGAATCCAGTGAGAGATCCATCCCCAGCCCACTAGCCACCTCTCTTGGACCAGTTGCCAGACGGTTTGCCAGATAAAGAATCGTCCCGAAGCATCTGAGGATTTGCCGAGCAGGTCCGTGATCTCGACCCAATAAACAGCAACAAGAAACAATCCAAATAGAGACGACCATAGAGTTGCACGATAGATCTTGTGTCGAGTAGGTCTTGGTTTACCTTCGGCAACCATGGCAACAATCGCCGCAATCACGACAATAAGCAACGCAGCCCACATGCTGGCAGATTTTGCCAATGCAATAAATGCTGCGGAACCAATCATCGAGGCAATAGCAATTGTTTGCTTCCTAGCGCTAACTAGATACTCAACGAAGAAAACAAACAAACCGAGAACCGCTACAAATGCAATCAGGTTTGCGTTTCCAACAAATCCTTGAATTCTGTCGGAGGAAAACAAATTGCCTTGAACCCACCAGTAAGCCGGAGCAGGTGGTGTATCCCCCTCAAAGTTTGCAAAAGGAGGTTTGATAGGGCCTGTAAAGGCAGCCACTAATTCGATTATCAAACTAAGTAGCAAGATCAATCGAATCGTGTTTGCAAAGACATTTAGAAGTTGACGCCAGTCAAACTGAATCGCAAAAAACACAGCAACAATCGTGGTTGCTAATTGAACACCAAAAGCCGCAAGAGAAATCAATTGGTAATTTGACCAAAACGCACTCAGGCCCATGAGTACAAGCAAGGCTGCAAGTGGGAGTGGGAATCTCCGAAGTAAAGATTTATCGGAACTTGTGGCAATAAAAACTATCGAGGCAATCACGGCAGTTGCGGCAAGCACCGCGTAGCCGTACCAGCCAACTAGATACCGAACTCCATCCCCGGCCAGAAGCATAAAAAGGGTTGGGTAAGCCAACCACTTACCGGTCCGGTATGACCTAGACCGCGAGTCAAACTGGATCCGAATGGGTTGGGTGAAAGTAATTTTGCTAATCCTTTAAATCTGCTCAGATTCCTTAAGGTTACCCCAGCTCAAATCGACCAATAATTGGTTCTTGGTGGCTAGTAGCCAGATACTCTAGAGGCGAAACCAATTGAAACGAAAGAAAGCTAATGACCGAACTAGACCTGATTCAGCTTTGGAACAAACTACGCAATCAAGTGATCTTTTCCCAGCTGGCACCGACATTTCTGCTGATTGTCACAATCGCACTTATCAATGATGGCCTTGCCGATGCAGCTCTCGAGGTGCGATTGGCAACGATGGGAATCCTTTTAGCCTCAGGAATTTTCGGCTATCTTGCCCAGTATTCAACTGCAACTGAGGCACGTGCACTCATTGCAGAAATCAGAACACTAAAGACCAAGTCGAAGGTTTCATCACAGGTGATTAAGTTTGCAAATTGGCTCGATGTGATTCGGTATGTCACGCCAACAATTTTTGTTGCAATCTATGTATTCTTGGGTATTGCTCTTCTGTTTTAGATTGACAGAAACGATAAACCCCGCCTTCGGGCGGGGTTTATCGTTTAAGTCTTGGATGCAATCGCTAACAGTCTGGATCGTTTTCTGGAAGCTCCGCAGTCATAAAGAATTTATCGACGACGTTGTCAACGCAAGTTACCTGCTGACCATAGACAGTGTGCCCCTCACCGTTATAGGTGAGTAGGAATGCATCATCAAGAATCTTTCCAGCCAGTGCCTGAGCCTGGGCATAAGGCGTAGCGGGATCTCCCGTGGTTCCAACAACCAAAATCGTTGGCGCCCCGGTGGCAGCGTAGGAAACTGGTGGTTGTTTTACTTCAAATGGCCAGCTCTCACACCGCAAAGCTCCGAACTGCCAGTAGCGACCAAGAGTTGGGGCCGCTTCAATTAGTGCAGCATTTTGTCTTCTCATGCTGAAAATGTTTGTGCTCGCTCTGGAATCAAGACAGCTGATGGCATAGTTAGCGGCCAGTGTGTTGGCTGAGTAAGTTCCATCTTCTGCACGGTCGTTGTACTGATCGGCCAGTAGTAAGAAGAAATCTCCCGCTCCATCATTCAAAGCAGTATCAAATGCTGTTGCAAGGTATGGCCAGTAAGTTTCTGAATAAAGCGGCATAATCAAACCTGTCACCGCAGCCCAAATTGTCAGCTCCCGTCCAGACTGAGTTGGAAGCGGGCTAGTTTCAAGTTCCGAGAAAAACTCTTCAATGGTTTTTAGATCGCCCTCAACAAACCCAGTGAAAGGACAATCTGAGTACTGCTCACAAGATTCCAAAAAAGCCCGCAGGGCCTTTTCGAATGCTTCAATCTGAAATAGGGTCTGCTGCTCATCAGAAACCGTTGGGTCGATTGCGCCATCAAGGACAAACTGACCCACTCGGTCCGGGAAGATGGTCGCGTAGGTGGTACCAAGCAAGGATCCGTAGGAATAGCCCAAGTAGTGAAGTTTCTGCTGGCCTAGAACAGCTCGCAACACATCCATGTCCTTAGCTGCCGAGACCGTATCAACGTGAGCTAATAGTTCCCCTGTTTCCTCAAGGCACTTCTCACCAAACTCCCTTACTGAAACTCTTGCAGCTGCTAAATCCTCGTCGCTACCAAGCTCAAAACCTGAAACCCCGTAGAGAAACTCATCGTTTTCCGCATCGGTCAGGCACGACACTGCTGAGCTTCTACCAACACCTCTTGGGTCAAAGCCCAGAATGTTGAAATTCTCCCTGAGCTTCTTGGTGCCTAGGAATTCGCTGGATTCCAAAACCCAGTCGTACCCGGAGGCCCCGGGACCGCCTGGGTTAAACAAGACAAAGCCGATTGGGTCTTTCTTATCCGATTGTCTATAGGAGGTGGCAATGATAATCGGCTCACTGTTTGGATTATCCCAGTTCATCGGTACTTCAACATCGGCACAAAAAAGTCTCTCGCCACAGCTCACAAAGTCAATGACCTGCTCGTAATACTTCTCAAAACCTGCAGGAGCACCAGCTGCTACCGGGCTAATAGGCTCAGGGGTTGCGGTGTCGGTTGCGGCGATGCAACCGGTAAGTACAACAGCTGAGCTAGTAAGAAGTGCGATTAGAGCTAGTTTGT
>JBIJAI010000034.1:0-7366 GCA_044345815.1 Rhodoluna sp.
TGCCATCCTCAGTTCTTGGAACCAACGAGCTATCGCCACTTTCCCTAGCCGGTGCAATGGCTGGCTTTGCCAACCAGGGCACCTACTGTTCCCCGATTGCTATTGACCGAGTTGTAGTTCGTGGAACTGACCAAGAGATGCGCGTACCGGTCTCTCAGTGTGCCCCAGCAATGAGCCCTGAGGTAGCAGCTGCTGCAACATATGCTTTCGAACAGGTCATCAAGGGTGGAACGGGAACACGTTCGCAAATCAATGACGATGTCCCAATCGCTGGAAAAACCGGAACTTCAGATAGCTCAGTCCAAACTTGGATGACCGGTTACTCATCCGAGGTTGCAACTGCCGCTTGGGTTGGAAACGTCTCTGGTGCTGTAAAGGTTGATAACACTTCAGTTCGAGGATTATTCGGTGGAGCAGTTCGTCACGAAATTTGGCGAAAGGTAATGAAGCAAGCCAACTCGATCTACGGAGGCTCCGCCTTCCCTGAGCCGCCAGCTTTGTACCTTGGAGCATCCAAGGTGATCATGCCGGCTATCAACGCACTGCTTCCTGCCGATGCCGAAGAGTTTGTAAAACTTGCCGGCCTTTCGGTAAGGATTTCAAAGACTCAAGTTCTTTCCATGAATCCAATTGGAACTATCGCTTACGCCGACATAGAGCCTGGAACGGAAGTTATTCGCGGCTCCATGGTCACACTGTTTGTCAGCAAGGGCGGCGAGGTTGTGGTACCGGATGTAGCGGGCCTCTCCGTAGCTGATGCCAAAGCCAAGCTCTTGGCTGAAGGATTCTCTGCAGTGAGTGAACCACAGCTTTCCCAGCCTCAGTACTTTGTGAACTCCGCAACTGTTCCAAAGGGCAGCGTTGTTGGAACCAGTCCAGCTGCTGGAACACCGGCCGAAGGATTGGGTGCAATCCTGCTGATTATCAGCAAGGGCCCGAATTAGCCTTTGGGTTGCAGCGGTCCTAATTGGAATCGCTGTCTGGGCAGTGTTTATCGAGCGACAGCTTTTTGTAATTCGGCAGAATTCGATCAAGGTTTTACCCAGCGGATCAAAACCTATTCGGGTGCTACAAATAGGGGACATTCACCTAGCTCCCTGGCAAAAAAACAAGATGCGTTTTCTTCGCTCCATTGGCGCCAAAGAGATTGACCTGGTGGTTAATACCGGTGATAACCTAGGCCACAAAAATGCCATCAAGCCACTGCTTGATGCCCTGGGTCCCCTGCTAACCAAGCCAGGGGTCTTCGTTCACGGCTCAAATGACTACTTTGGCCCGGTTGCCAAAAACCCTTTCGGCTACATCTTTCATTCCTCAACGAAACCAAACTCCGATGCACTAAACACCGAGGAGCTAACCGCTGGTTTCGAGGGAGCCGGTTGGGTAAATCTAAACAACCGGTTTGCTGAAATTGAAGTTAATGGCACTCGAGTTAGGTTTCTAGGAATCGATGATTATCACATCGGTTATGCAAAGTTTGACCTACTGGTTTCAAGCGAGAAGTTCTCTATTGCCCTAACTCACGCACCATACATGGAAGCAATCGAGAAGCTAACTTCCTTGGGAGCCCAGATGATTTTTGCCGGTCACACCCACGGCGGTCAGGTGAGACTTCCTTTTGTTGGAGCGCTAACGACCAACTCAGATCTGCCAAACAAGTTTGCCAGGGGAGTTTCTGGTTGGGAGTTTGAAGATAAAGCTTCTGTGCTGAGTGTTGTTGCTGGATTGGGCAATTCGATTTTCGCTCCGGTTAGATTCTTTTGTCGACCAGAGGTGCGAATTGTGACTTTGCTACCTAGAGATTAGGTAGTTTTACTCACTCATTGCCCAGGCCTCAGGCCCAAGCACTATAAAGTCACCCGATGCATTTTCGCAACGAGCAGCTTGCTTCTCAACGAAGCAACTAAAACCAAAAACTGTAATTCTCTCTCCGCTTGCAAGAATTGGAGCAGTTGAAGGATCTGACCAGTTGGCGTTGGCACATGTGAACTCGGCCATCTTGAAACCCTCTACTGGAGCGCCACGAAGCCTTAGCTGGTAGCCGTAGGTGTATTGGCAATCTTCAGGAACTGGAAGCTGCTCGTATTTTGCATCGAACTCCCGGTGTTCGCAGGTGACGAAGTTATCGAACTCACTCATGGTGCACCAAGTCGGACCATCGCCTACCTTGAAAATGATGTCGCCATAGCTAGTCAAGAACCCTTCTGGAATTACATCCACCACCTCCGCAGGAGGTGCGGTTGGAATTAATTCAGGGTCAATAACTGGAGTGGGCTCGGCAACCGGAGTTGAACCCTCCGGCTCAGCCGCGCAACCAGAAATCAAGAGGGTTGCAACAAGCAAGCTGGCCCCAAGGGAAAACTTCAACATACCTTGATGATAGCTGCGTCGAATCTGGAAACCAGTGATTCAAACCACTTTGTCGATAACGGGTCAGTAAAGATTTACGACTGCTTCTTGCCCCAATTAACTTTGAGCCAGAACCTCTCGTGGATGTAGTAAAGGACGAAGTTTATGAGGTTCGAAATCAACGACAAGGAAGCAGCGAACTGCCAGCTTCCTGTCATGACGTACCCAACGATGAAGGTCACGGCTATTGCGATAAGGCGCCAGGTGATGGATTTAGCTAAAGAGCGTCTTTTGGTGACAGTGGGTGCGCTCAATTAGAACTCTTTGGCAACGAGCTCGGCGATTTCGTAGGTGTTCAAAGCGGCACCTTTTCTAAGGTTGTCACCGACCACGAACATCTCGATGCTGTTCGCAAAATCCAGGGACTGCCTAACCCTTCCAACAAAGGTTGGGTCCTGTCCTGCCACGTGGGCAGGAGTTGGATAGACGCCGTTGGCAGGATCATCCATCAAAACCACAGTTGGCTCCTTTTCAAGCACTGCGTGAACTTCAGCCACGGTTAGAGGGTTCTTGAAGGTGGCGTGCACGGCCAAGGAGTGGGAGACCTGAACTGGAACGCGGACGCAGCTAGCTGCGACCTTTAGATCCTTAATTCCAAGAATCTTGCGAGACTCGTTGCGCACCTTCATCTCCTCGGAGGTATGTCCACCCTCCTTTAGAGAACCAGCCATCGGAATGACATTCAGGGCAATAGGAACAGCCCAAAGTGAATCCGACTGAGAAAGTCCAGCTGATTTGATGGCTTGCGAAACACTGTCTGAAGTTGTTCCAGCCATTGGATCTTTAGCCACCGCGGCAGTTTCTTTTTGTAGCTGATCAATACCAGCAGCACCGGCTCCGGAGACAGCCTGATAGCTAGCAACAACCAACTCCGTGAGTGTCCACTTGCGATGCAGTGCACCAAGGGCAGCCATCATGGTCATGGTTGTGCAGTTTGGGTTAGAGATGATTCCAAGAGGTCGGTTCTTGGTCTGCTCGGGGTTTACTTCTGGAACAACTAGTGGAACCTGGTCGTTCATTCGAAAAGCACCCGAGTTATCCACCGCAACTGCACCGTGTTCAACAGCAATAGGCGCCCAAACTTCCGAGATCTCATCAGGAACATCAAACATGGCAATGTCGATGCCATCAAATGCTTCGGGAGCAAGTTCAACAACCGTTAGCTCCTGGCCATGGACGGTGATCTTCTTACCTGCTGAGCGCTTAGATGCGATAAGTCTTATCTCGCCCCAGATGTTCTCACGATTGTTGATGATATCTATCATCACGGTGCCAACGGCACCGGTTGCTCCAACTAGAGCCAGGTTTGGTTTTCTAGACATAGTTATCTGCCAGTTCCTGCATAAACCACAGCTTCGCCATCGCCATCAAGACCAAATGCGGTGTGGACAACGCGTGCCGCTTCATCAACTTGAGCGATATCGGTGACAACTGAGATACGAATCTCGGAGGTAGAAATCATCTCAATGTTTACTCCAGCTTTTGCCAAAGCTCCAAACAGAGTTGCTGAAACACCGGAGTGGGTTTTCATTCCTGAACCAACAATGGAAAGCTTTCCGATCTTCTCATCGAGCTGCAGCGACTCAAATCCAATTTTTGCCTTGGCGGCTTCCAGCGCATCAACAGCTTTCTTGAAGTCATCGGCTGGAAGGGTGAAGGAGATATCGGACAGGTTGGTCTTCGACGCAGCGATGTTTTGAACGATCATGTCGATGTTCACATCGGCCTTGGCAACCACGGTGAAGATCTCAGCGGCAGTACCGGGGACATCCGGAACACCAACCACGGTGATCTTGGACTGGCCTTTGTCTACGGCTACGCCTGCAACTACGGACTCTTCCATGTTTTCTCCTGTCGAATAGACAATAGTTCCGGGGTCATCGCTAAAGGTTGAACGAACCCGAAGATTTACCTTGTGTCTTCTTGCAAACTCCACTGCCCTGATATACAAAATCTTGGCCCCTGCAGCTGCTAGCTCCAACATCGACTCGATATCGATTGCAGTTAGCTTTCTAGCGCTTGGAATCATGCGTGGATCTGCTGTGTAGACACCATCCACATCGCTGTAGATCTCACAAAGATCGGCATTTAGTCCAGCTGCCAATGCAACCGCTGTGGTGTCAGAGCCACCTCTACCCAAAGTGGTGATGTCACCGCTGGATGGATCAAAACCCTGGAAGCCGGCAACAATTGCAATTTCGCCCGCATCGATTGCTGTTTGGACTCGATCTGGAGTCACTTCCGCAATTCTTGCATTTCCATAAGTCGAATCTGTGATGATTCCTGCCTGAAGACCAGAGAACGATCTTGATTTTTCACCCATGTCGTTGATTGCCATCGACAACAGTGCAACTGAGATGCGCTCTCCTGCAGTGAGCAACATATCTAGCTCTCTTGGAGTTGCATAAGGATCTTTAGAAACTCCGTTGGCAAGATCCAAAAGTTCGTCGGTGGTGTCCCCCATCGCGGAGACAACAACGACAACCTGGTTGCCGGCTTTGTGAGTGTCGATTACGCGCTTGGCGACTCGCTTGATCTTTTCAGCATCGCCGACGGAAGATCCGCCGAACTTCTGAACGATGAGTGCCAACACCAGCTCCTGGATAGAAATCTTGGGGATTTGCCTCGATCATTGAGGCGATAAATCCCAAGTCTAGCTGACTGTTCTTCTGCCCTCAAAGGCCCGACCGAGAGTAATCTCGTCGGCATATTCCAAATCGCCACCAACTGGCAGGCCTGAAGCAAGCCTAGAAATTGTAATTCCCATCGGGGAAAGCATTCTGGTTAGGTAGGTGGCGGTAGCCTCCCCCTCCAGGTTCGGGTCAGTAGCGATGATGATCTCTTTGATTTCAGGATCAGCCAATCTTGCAACTAGCTCCTTGATTCGAAGATTATCTGGGCCAATTCCCTCAATCGGAGAGATAGCTCCACCTAGCACGTGATACAAACCCTTGAACTCTCTGGTTCTTTCTATGGCCTGAACGTCCTTTGACTCTTCAACCACACAGATGCTTGCCTTAGATCTTCTTGGGTCGCGGCAGATGTTGCAAAGATCGGCTTCAGCAACGTTGCCGCACTTCTCACAAAAACGAACGCGCTCTTTTACTTCCGTGAGAACTTCAGCCAAACGCTTGGCCTGGTCTTCATCGGCCTGCAAAAGATAAAAGGCAATTCGCTGAGCAGACTTAGGTCCTACCCCTGGAAGTCTCCCGAGCTCGTCAATAAGCTCTTGGATTACTCCCTCGTACATCTATCGACCACCGGCTTTAGGGTCCTGCATTGGTTCGGCACCAAGCATTTCGCGAAGCAATGACTCACCGTAGCGAGCATCTTCATCGACCATGCCATTACGAGACTTTGCTTCTGGTGCTGCAGATTTTTCTTCTTTAGCTTCGGTCTTAGCTACCGGCTCATCCTTGACTACAGGAATCGCAGTTGTTGGAGGGTGAGCATCGTGAGCAGCCTCAGAGGAAACTTCTGCATTGGATTCTTCAACGTGTGGCTTGAATTTCACTTGAAGACCCAAAACCGCAAAGATAGCCTTTCGAAGTGCATCGGTTGATCGACTATCTGCCTTGAAGCCATCTAGATCTTTCTGGCTCAAAAACTTTAGAGTTAGGACATCTGCGGACAGATCCATCACCGTTAGCGTGAATGCAACCACCCAAGCTGATTTTGATTCAGCTTTGACTTGGCTAAGAATTTCTGGCCAAGCAGCGATTATTGCCTGAGTTGAAACACCGTTTGTAGAAGGTGCGGTTGGTGCAGCAGGTTTAGAAGGAGCTGCTGCTGCCGGCTTAGCTGCGATAGGTGCAGCTGGTTGTGCAGGAGCAGAAGGTGCTTGTACAGGTGCAGTCTTTACTGGAGCAGCTTGAACAGGTGCTGCGTCTGCACTTTGGGCAACACCCATACGACGCTCAAGTCTTTCGATTCGCGCAAGTGATCCAACTTCAGTTCTGTCACTGGAAGGAACAAGAACCTTTGCACACATCAGCTCAAGCTGTAGTTTCGGACTGGTAGCCCCAGACATCTCAGAAAGAGCAGCCGAAACAGCATTTGATGCGTGGGTTAGCTCACTCATGCCAAAGCTCATTGCTTGAAGTTTCATCTTCTCAAGCTCGTCATCAGCTATGCCTCGAAGCACAGCCTTGGCGTCATCGCCAACAGAGAGAACAACTATCAAATCGCGAAGTTTTTCAAGCAGATCCTCAACGAATCTTCTTGGGTCCTGTCCGGACTGGATGACTTTATCTACTGAGGAGAAAACAAGGGAAGAATTCTGTGTTGCAAAAGCATCCACCACTTCATCAAGCAAGCTTGCGTGGGTGTATCCCAATAACGCAGCTGCGCGGTCATATTCAATCTCTGCTTTGCCACCCTTGACTTCAGATCCTGCAATTAGCTGATCAAGCAGTGAAAGCGAATCACGAACTGATCCGCCACCGGCGCGAACTACAAGAGTCAATACTCCAGGACCTGGGGTCACAATCTCTGATTTACAAACTTCTTCTAGGTAAGCAAGCATCTGAGCTGGTGGAACAAGTCGGAATGGGTAGTGGTGAGTACGAGAGCGAATAGTTCCGATTACCTTTTCAGGTTCGGTGGTAGCGAAGATGAACTTCACGTGGGCAGGGGGTTCTTCAACAATCTTCAGCAGTGCGTTGAATCCCTGAGGTGTGACCATGTGGGCCTCATCGAGGATAAAGATTTTGTAGCGATCTCTGGCTGGAGCAAAGATTGCTCGCTCGCGCAAATCTCTGGCATCGTCAACACCGTTATGGCTCGCAGCGTCAATTTCAACTACGTCAAGAGAACCCGATCCATCACGAGAGAGCTCAATGCAGCTTGGGCATTTTCCGCATGGAGTATCAGTTGGTCCTTCGGCGCAGTTTAGGCAACGAGCCAGAATTCTTGCAGAGGTGGTTTTACCGCAACCTCTAGGTCCTGAGAAAAGGTA